>CAXUIR010000001.1:0-32149 GCA_964251005.1 uncultured Acetobacteraceae bacterium
GCGACAGCAGGGATAAAAGTCTTTTGCTTCTTTTCTTCAGAAAAGAAGGCCTTGCCTTCCTTGCCTAAAATCGAAGGATGCGTGTCCATTGCCGCTGGTGTGATCGTCACCAGCGCTTGGGCGAACCGGGATCAGGTTGCAACGTCGCGACGATGATGGTCCACTTCACCTGCCCGGTTCAACGCTCTGAGGCGGATCGGCAGTGTGGTTTGGCCCTCCCTCGGGCGCGCCGCGAAACGGAGACTGTGGCCTGTGCGCCTGTCTGACCTGAAACCCTACAACGCTGCCGGCGCAGATGCCTCCAGACTGGCCGTGGCGGCCAACCTGGCCGGCATGCTGGCGGCTGCAGCGCTGGTGGCGTCGCGCGCGGGCGGCGGGTGGGCAGGCATGGCGCTGGCCGTGGCCGCCTCGCTGGCCATCCTGGCGTCGGGCGCATGTGCCGCCACGTTGCTGGCTGCAGCGCGCGGGCTGCAACTGCGCGCGGAGCAGGACGGCGAAGCGGCATCATCGCAGGCGGCACGCGGCCCTGACCGGCGGACCCGCTTGCACCGCCGGTGTGCTGCTGGCAGGCGCCTTCGTGCTGCTGGTCTACGAACGCCACCTGGCGCAGAGGCCAGCTTTCGATCAGCCGGAGTCGCCCAGCCTGGCCTACCTCGCCCGGGTGCCGCTTGCCGTGGCGATGATCTGCGGCCTCGGCTGCCTGCTGCTGTATTTGGGCGTCGCGGCGGGCGCCTATGCCGGCCGGATCTCCGGCCTGCTCTGCCTTGCCGTGTCCGGCGAGATGGCGGTCCGCGCGTCGGTGACGCTGTTCGTGCCGTTCCCGCCTTTGTCGGACGCCCGGTTGGTAACCGCCAGCACGGTCGCGCGCGGGCTGGTGCTGCGCCGTCCGCCCACCGTCACGGCGGCGATGCAGACCATGTTCGGCATCGACCTCGGGCGCAGCTGGGCGCTGGCGTTCATGCGCGCGGCGCTCGTGCCGGTGCTGGCCGTCCTCGTCCTGTTCGGCTGGGGACTGTCCGGCGTGGAGGCGCTCGGCGTGAACCAGCGCGCCATCTACGAACGGTTCGGCAAACCGGTGGCGGTGTTCGGCCCGGGCCTGCACATCCGCCTGCCCTGGCCCGCCGGCCGGCTGCGCCCGGTCGAGTTGGGCGTGCTGCACGACGTCCCGATCGTCTTCGACGCGTCCGAGCACGGCCTGGCAGCCGCGCCGCCTCCTGCGGGGCTGCCCGACGCGGAAGCCGACCCGGGCGTCGCCGCGGACCGTCTGTGGGACGAGACGCACCCTTCGGAAGGCGCCTACATCGTGGCCAGCCTCTCGCGCGGGCAACAAAGCTTCGAAAGCGTCGACATCGACCTTCGGGTGGTCTACCGCGTTGGGCTGTCGGACGCGGCTGCGCTGCAGGCGGCGTTCGCCGTCAGCGACCCGCAACGCCTGGTGCAGGCACGCACCAGCCGCCTGCTGGCACGGTATTTCGCCCACCACACCCTGCCCGGCATGCTGGGCCCCGACCGCGCTGGCTTCGCCGGCGAGATCAGGACCGAGCTGCAGGCCGGCATGGACGCGGCGCGCTCCGGGCTAGACGTGGTCGCCGTGGTGGTCGAGGCGATCCACCCGCCGCCCGGGGCGGCCTCCGCCTACCACGCGGTGCAGGCCGAACAGATCGGCGCCCACACCGCCATCGCCGAGCAACAGGGACAGGCCGCCAAGGCAGAGGTCGATGCCAGGCGCGACGCCACGACGCTGCTCAACGCCGCGACCGCGAAGGCGCACGAGACGCTGGTCGACGCGCAGGTGCGCGCCATCGGCTTCGGGGCGGACCGGACGGCAGACGCCCGCGACCACGCCTCCTTCGTGCTGGAGCGGCGGTTGGACAAGCTTGCGGCGGGGCTTGCGCACCGGCAGCTGCTCATCGTGGACCACCGCCTGCAAGGTCCCAACGGGCCGACGCTGGACATGCGTCCCCCCGGACAGGGCGGCATCTTCCTGCCGCCGCCAACCAGCGAGCCACCCTGAGGAGACAGCGTGTTCGGGCACCACCACCACCACCACGACGATGACGATCACGGCCATGGGCACGGCCACGATCACCACGGTCACGACCACGCTCACGAGCACGCGGGCGGCCACGGGACGGGCGGGACGCGGCTGCGCACGGCCGGGCGTTTCGTCGCGGCCGGCATGATCGCCGCCGTGGCCTTCTCTGCCGCCTGCCTGACGACCGTGGAACCGGGCCAGGCTCTGGTGGTGACCGCGTTCGGCAACCCGGTGCGCGTGCTGACGCAACCCGGGCTGGCGCTGCACTGGCCGGCCCCGTTCGAGGCGATCGTGCCCGTCGACACCAGGCTGCGCACCACGTCCACCGGCCTACACGACGTGGGCACGCGCGACGGGCTGCGCATCCTCGTGCAGGCCTACCTGGAGTGGCGCGTGCCGGCGGAGCCGCGGCAAATCGTCCAGTACCTGCGCGCGGTGCGCAACTCGCCGGACGAGGCGGCCGAACAGCTGCGCAGCTATGTCGGCGCATCGCTGGAGGTGGCGACCGCCGGGTTCGACCTGAACCAGCTGGTCAACACCGATCCGGCGAAGGTTCAGCTGGCCGACTACGAGCAGGCGCTGCGCGCCCGGCTGCAGACCCAGGTGCTGGCGACCTACGGCATCGACGTGCTGCAGGTGGGGATCGAGCGACTGACCCTGCCGGGCGAGACGCTGGAGGCGACGGTGGCGCGGATGACCGCCGAGCGGAACACCGTGGCGGCCAAGATCGGCGCGGAGGGCGACCGTGCTGCCGCGGAGATCCACGCCAACGCCGATCGGGACGCGCGGATCGTGGTTGCCGACGCGCGCGCCGAAGCAGCTCGCGTGGAGGCGCAGTCCCGCCTGCGGGCGGCAGACATCTACGCAAGCGCTTACAGGAGCGCGCCCGAACTCTACACCATGCTGCGCTCGCTCGACACGCTGGACACCGTGGTGGGCGACAACACCAGGCTGATCCTGCGCACGGATGCCGCACCTTTCCGCGCCTTTGTCGATGGGCCCGGTGCGGCTGGCCCGGCAACCCCTGCGGCGGCCGGCGGAACCAGACCGGCCGCGCCCGGCACCGCCGCACCGGTCGGAGCGGTGCAGCCCGCTTCGCCTTACGTCATGGGACGGTAGGATGGCCGGGCACGGCGCGACGCCGGCGGACCACGTGCACGCTCAGGCGGCGAGCGAGCCCGCCGGGCCATGGGCGCAATCGATCCAGCTGGCGTTCCGGGTGCTGTTCGGGCTGGTCATCCTCGCCGCCCTCGCATGGCCGTTCACCAACATCCGGCAAATTCAGCCGGACAGCCGCGCCGTGGTGCTGCGGCTCGGCCGCGTGGTGCGCGTGCAAGGTGCCGGCCTGCTGCTCGCGTGGCCCAAGCCGATCGAGCGTGTCGAGCTGCTGCCCGCCGCCGAACGCCAGATCGAGTTCGACTTCGATCCGCTCCGCCCGCCCGCCGGGTCCGACGTTGCGTTGACCGAGTGGACGGTGGTGACCGAAGCGCGCCAGAACGCCGGCTTCTTCATGACCGGCGACGGCGTCATCCATCTGACCGCCGCGTTGTTCTACCGGATCGCCGATCCCGCCGCCTACATGCTGCAGCAAGGCCACGTGGCCGCATCGCTGAAGGCGGTGACGCTGGCGAGCCTGGTCTCCCTGGCTGCCGCGCGCGACACGGACACGCTCGTGGTAACACGTAGCGGCACCGGCCTCACGCAGGCCGACCGTGGCCGCCGGGAGCGCCTGCGCACGGATTTGGTGGCCGCCATCGACAGGCGCCTCGCCGACCTTCGCAACCAGGGCGCCAGCCTGGGGATCGAGGTCAGCCGCGTCGACCTCGGCACCGCGCTGCCGACCGGTGCGAAGGCGGCGTTCGAAGGCGTTCTGGTGGCCGCGCAGCAGGCCGACTACGTGGTGGCCGGCGCGCGCAGCGAGGCCGCCCGAGTTGAGCAGAAAGCGCAGCAGGACAGCACGGCCATGCTGGACGACGCCCGCGCCGTGGCCGAAGAGCGCACTACCGCGGCAACCGCGCACACCGCATCGATACGCACGCTGGCGCACGCGGCAGACGGTGTCACCGGGGAGGCTCTGCTGACCAACATCTACAACGACCGCATGCGCACCCTGCTGCGGCAGGCCAAGACGGTGGACGCGTTCGATCCGCGGAGCGGCGCCCACCTGGTGCTGCCGGGGCAGACCGGGCCATGAGCGGCGCTACCGCCACCGCCGGCGGCCTGCCGTCCCACGCCCCCGCCCCGAAGGCGGCCGGCGGCGGCGCGCGCGGCCTGCTGAGCCTGAGCGAGCGTCGGGTGCTCGGCATCCAGCTGGTGCTGGCGATGTTCACCGCCGGCCTGCTGGTGATGGCCACCGCGCTGCAGTTCCTGGTGCCCACCCAGCCGGAATTGTCCGAACTGGTGGCGGGCCTTGCTGCCCTGCTGGTGGCGGTGCCGGCGATCACCGCCGCCTTCCACAGCCTGCGCCACCCGGACCTGCACGGGCTGACCGACCAGCTGGTGGCCCTCGCGGTGATCGCCGCCTGGGCGGAAGGCGACCTGTTCACCGCCGCGCTGCTGCCGCTGGTGATGACGGTAGGCCACGTGCTGGAGGAGCGGTCGCTGCTGGGCGGGCAGGAGGCACTGCGGGCGTTGCGCAAGCTGACCCAGACCAGTGCGCGCCGGCTACTGCCAGACGGTGCCGTGGAGGACGTTGCCACCGGTGCCCTCCACGTCGGCGACCTCATCGAGCTGCGTGCCGGCGACCGCACGCCGGCCGACGGCGTGGTGCGCACCGGCCATTCTAGCCTGGACAACGCGCCGATCACCGGGGAGTCGGTGCCTGAGGACGTGAGCCCCGGGGCGGCGGTGTTCAACGGGTCCATCAACCTGTCCGGCCTGCTGACGGTGGAGGTGACCCGCATCGGCGCTTCGACCACGCTCGGCCGGGTGGTCAGCCTGATGCAGCAGGCAGAGCGCGCGAAGCCGCCGGTCACCCGGCTGCTGGAGCGCTACGCCGGCCCCTACATGGTGCTCGTCCTGCTGCTGGCCGCCGGCGCCTGGTTCGCGACCGGCCTGGTCTCCACGGCGCTGGCGGTGCTGGTGGCGTCCTGTCCCTGCGCGGTCGTGCTGGCCGCACCTGCCACCTCGATCGCGGCGATCGCGGTCGCCGCGCGGCACGGCATACTGGTGAAAGGATCGGCGTTCCTCGAACAGCTCGCGTCCGTCAACTCGGTGGTGCTGGACAAGACCGGCACGGTGACCCTGGGCGAACTGCACCTGGTCGAGGCGGCTCCCGAGGCCGGCTTCACGCGCGAGGCGCTGCTCGGCATCGCCGGCTCGCTCGGCGCGGCCAGCACGCACCCGGTCTCCCGCGCGCTGGCTGCCATGGTGCAGTTTCCCGACCGGCTAGCGCTGGACGAGTTGCGTGAGTTGCCCGGCTTCGGCGTCACCGCCCAACATCAGGGCGCGATGCTGGCCATGGGACGGCCGGAGATGTTCGCGGAACTGAGCATCGACGCCCCTCCGCCGCCGGAGCATGACGGGCCGATCGCTGGCGTGGCGCAAGGCGGGCGCTTCGCCGGCTGGCTGAAGTTGGCCGACGAGCCGCGGCCGGAAGCCCACGCGGCGCTTCTCGACCTGCGCAGGATGGGGCTGACGCGACAGTTGCTGTTGACCGGCGATCGGGCGGCCGTCGCCAGGCGGATTGCCGGCCTGCTGGGCATCCCGAACGTGCGTGCCGAGGCGTTGCCGCAGGAAAAGCTGGACGTGGTGCTGGCCGAGACCCGGGCCGGCTTCCGCCCAATGGTGGTGGGCGATGGAATTAACGACTCGCTCGCGCTCAAGGCCGGCGCCGTGGGTGTGGCGATGGGCGGGGCCGGCACTGACGTGGCACTGGCCTCGGCAGACCTCGTGCTGATGACCAGCGATCTTCGCCGGCTCGCCACCTGCGTGCGGTTGAGCCGGCGCTGCCGCACCACCATCCACGTCAACGTGGGGCTTGGGCTGGGCTGGACGGCGCTCATCATTGCCGTGGCGGCCACCGGCGCCCTGGGGGCGAGCGGTGCGCTGGTCGCCGCGGTGGCACACAATTTGGGCACGTTGGCGGTGATGGCGAACGCGGGGCGGCTGCTGAAATTCCAGGAGGCCTAGGCGGGATCAAGACGACCCGTCGCCTGCAATGATTTGTGAGATCAGACCGGCGCTGGCAGGGCGAGCAATCGTCCGAAGTGTTCAGCGGCGCCGGTAGCTGGCTTGGCAACGAGTTGGTGGATTGCATCCTTCCAATCTGTAGATACGCACTGAGGAATTTCGCTTCTCAAGCACACGCATAACTAGAAAAACCCGGCCTGCTTTTTTGAGAAAAAGCAGCAAAAAACTTTTGTTCCTGCTGTCGCGAAAGTTCCTGCAGCGTGCACCCAAGGAAGCAAAAGTTTTTTGGTTCTTTTTTTCAAAAAAGAACCGCTTGCTTGTCTGTTACAAATCAGCACTCGGGATCCCTGGTATGATACCAGTCGGCCTTGATGCTGACTCACGAAAAGCAAGCAGTCCTTTTTTGAAAAAAAGGACCAAAAAACTTTTGACTCCGCTGTCGCGCGCTCTTCGGATGAGTTTGCGACAGCGGAGACAAAAGTTTTTGCTTCTTTTTTTTTAAGAAAGCTTGCTTGCTTAGCAACGGTCAAACTCCAGGCCCATTGGTATAATACCAGCACGCGATGAGCCTGCACGCAGACATGCTGGCAGACCCAGGCCTCACCGTGGCGCAGGCGTCGGAGCAACGGCTTTTTTGCTTCTTTTCAAGAAAAAAGGCCTTCCTTGCCTTACGACTGTCAGCCTCAACGCGGGCTGGTATAAGTCGCTTTTGCGCAGCCTTCCTGGATCGAAACCGCCCTGCCCCCGGCAGACGCCGGTCTGCCGCAGACCTTGGCTCGTGCCCTACGTGTACGGTCATCGAACCTGGGGTGTCAGACTTGCTATGTTATAGCGTAAGTCGCAAGCTTTTCTGGTTTAGAGGGAAGTGGATGTCGTGAGTAACTCTTGCCTCATGTGCGTGATGGCGCTGTTGCTGCCCTGCTGCGCCCGCGCTGCACCGCCGCTGCGCGTTGTCGCCGCAGAGAACTTCTACGGCGACATTGCGCGGCAGATTGGCGGCAATGACGTCGCGGTCACGAGCATTCTCGCGAACCCGGATCAGGATCCGCATCTGTTCGAGGTGAGCCCGTCGGTGGCGCGCGCCGTCTCCGACGCCAGCCTCATCATCGAGAACGGCATCGATTACGATCCCTGGATGGATCGCCTGATCGAGGCGGCGCGGGTGCCGGCGAACCATGTCGTGATCGTGGCCGCTCTGACCGGACATCTCCCGGGCGACAACCCGCATATTTGGTATGATCCCGCGACGATGCCGGCACTCGCTCGCGCGTTGCAGGCAATCTTCGCGGCTGCCGATCCGGCGCACGCGGCAGGCTATGCGCAGCGTTTGACCCGTTTCGAAGCGACGATGCCGCTACTGCGAGGTAGGATTGCAGAGTTGCGACGAAAGCTAAACGGCGCACGGGTAACAGCGACCGAGCCGGTCTTCGGCTACATGCTTGCCGCTTTGGGCTTGCAATCGCTAAACCAGCGCTTTCAGCTCGCGGTGATGAACGAGACGGAAGCGAGTGCGTCCGACGTTGCTGTTTTCGAGGATGATTTGCGGCACCACCGCGTTTGCATGTTGATCGTCAACCGCCAGGCGAGCAACGCGGTTGCGGACCGCATGAAAAGCATCGCCTTGGACGCGGGCGTTCCTGTCGTGGCCGCGTCGGAGATTGAGCCGAGAGGATCTGCTTACCAGCCGTGGATGCTGAGCGAGCTCGATGCGTTGGACAAGGCCGCGAACATTTCGACGCGGTGAACTCTACCCGCGTGTCCGCGTGGTTGCGAGAAAGCAAGACATGACGGCCCGCCGTCGTGGCCGGTTGCCTGGCGGCCTGAGACCAACGGGCCTGAAGATTGACCGTTCCAATGCAAGCAATGCCTTATTTTTTTAAAAAAAGCAAAAACTTTTGCCTCCGCTGTCGCGGACTTACCCAGAGAGCGCGCGACAGCGGAGTCAAAAGTTTTTTGGTCCTTTTTTCAAAAAGGACTGCTTGCTTTCTGTGAGTCAGCACCAAGACCGGCTAGCATAAGTCTCGACCCTTCGACGTCCGGCAAGAGAGCAAGGCCTGCTCTTTTGAAAAAGCAGCAAAAAACTTTTGGGCCTGCTGTCGCGGAGTTTCCCTCAGCGAGTACCCCAGGAAGCAAAAGTTTTTTGGTTCTTTTTTCCAAAAAAGAACCGCTTGCCTTACCTATCTCCGGTCATGGTTTTGGCCCGTTGATACTATCCAGGCCGACCTCGAGTTTTGGCTTTGCAAAAAAGACGGCCTTCCTGCCCTTTGACTTTGCCTTGATACCCACAACGGAGACCTAGCCGCATGTTCCGTCTGCTGCGCTTGAACCTGGCGAGTGCCGCCCTGCTTGCCTGCCTGCCCGCGGCCGCGCAACAGGCACCCGCGCGTCCGAACGTGGATGCGCCGGAGCTGGCTGCGCTCGGGCCGTTTGGTGCGGGGTTGGCTGCGCAGCAGATGGGCCAGGCTGACCGAAAGCTTGCGGTGAGCATCTGGTATCCTGCGCGTGCCGGCGCCGGCCACCCCGGCGTCACCTACCATTCCGCGTTGGTGGGACCAGACGGAAGCCCGGTCGCTTTCTCCCTACCCGGCATCGCCGTGGCCGGGGCGCCACCGTCACCTGGCCGCTTTCCGCTTGTCATCCTTGCTCCTGGCTTCAATAACACGCCGGAGGTTCTGGCCTGGCTGGGGGAGAACTTGGCCACCAAAGGTTACATTGTCGTCGCCCCCGCGTTCCGCGACCCGCCGATGTTCGACGCGCCGAGCGCGATGTTTGCCGTCGCACACCGGCCGTTGGACATCGCTGCGGTTGCGGTCGAAGCGCAGCGTCTGGCGATGTCGGGCGACGCGGTGTTCGCGCACGCGGACCCCGACCGCACCGCGGTCGTCGGATACTCCATGGGCGGCTACGGCGCGGTGGCGGCCGCGGGCGCGACGCTCGATCCCGCGCTCGTCAAGGCGACCGGCGGCGCACTGGCCGACTACGTTGCCGGCGCGTCAAAGGCGGACACGTTGAGAGTGGCGAACCTCAAGGCCGTGGTTGCTATTTCGCCTGCGACGCATCTACGTTCCCTCGCCTTTTTCGCCCCGAACGCCTTTGCAGCGATCAAGGTGCCGACCTTTCTCATCGCGGGCAGCCAGGATCATGTGGTGGGATACGACGCGGTTCGCGCGCTGTTCGAGACCGAGACCAACGCGCGGCGCTACTTGCTGACGTTTCGCGAGGCCGGACACAACATCGCGCTGAGCCCGGTGCCGGCCGAAATGCGCGCCCGGCTTTGGGACCAGGACTGGTTCGAGGATCCGGTGTGGCGCAAAGAGCGGCTCGTTGGCATCGAGGCTCACTTCATCACGGCTTTTCTCGACCGCTACGTGAAGAACGATGCAGGCCGCGCCACTTACCTCGATGATCTGGTGACGAACTCTGACAACGGGAGCTGGCCCGACGCGCCGGCGTTATACGGCGCGTTCAGCCCAGGACCGCCGGCTGCTACGCTATGGAAAGGTTTTCAGGCGGCGCACGTGGCGGGGATGATGCTGGAGTTCAGGCAAACGAAGTAAGAAAAGCCTTCTTTTTTAAAAATAAAGAAGCAAAAAACTTTTGCCCGGCTGTCGCGGACTTGGCCTGTGAGTCCGCGACAGGTGTTGCAGTTTTGCTTCTTTTTTCAGTCTCTGGTTCGAAAGTCGGCCTGGTGAGTTCACCCCCGTGTTTGCGACTGAGACTCAAAGCAAGGAAGGCCTTCTTTTTTGAACAAAAGAAGCAACAAACTTTTGCTCTCAGGCCTGCACGACGGCGCGGCCTGGTTCTGCCAGCACGTGTACTTGCATCAGCGCCCGCTTCTTGAGTCGGGTATCGAATAGGATTCTCTTGTAAAAGACTGCTTCTTCTATGTGTCCGCCTCAAAGCGTGCTGGTCCGGGTCAGCCGACGTGCCTTTTAGAGCACCAGCGCGTCGCCGAGTAGCAAGCTGTCGCATGATCAACCGTCAACTGGCCTCCAGGTCGACTTTTCAGACGGACGCTCAAGAAAAGAAGGCTTTGCGTTCCTTCAGAAGCGATAACTCAGTTTTACACCCCCCGTCAGCGGCCTATCCACCACGACCGACTCGACAAGCTGCGTCGCGGTGATGAATTCCTGCCCGCGCTCGTTCGTGATGTTATCGATGAAGAAGTTTGCAGACCAATTGCCGAAACGGAAACCGGCCGACACGTCGAGCTTGGTAATCGGCTGCTGGAAGAAGTCGGTAAACTGTCCGTTCTCGTAGTTGGAGGTCAGGATCTGCTGCGCGTCGCTACCGGGTGAGCGCAGGATACCGCCGATGTTTGAATGCTCGTGCGCGGAGTGGCTGAGCACGAACTGCACGTAAGGTTGGTAGGCAAGCTCGAACCACTCGTAGCGTGCGCGCAAAGCCGTCTTGAAAGCAGGCGCCTCTCCCAGCGTGCCGCCGGCTGGCGAGAACGCGGTGTTCGAACCCGGCAGCGTGCCGCCCGTCGAGGAGGCGATGCCTGGTGCGTTCGTCTGCTTGCTGTCGTTCAGGGCGATGCTCAGATTGACCGTAAGGTCGTCGATCGGCCGGCCGGTGGCCTGCAGCTCTGTGCCGAGAACCCGAAAGTTCGGCCCGTTGACGGTGAACGCCAGGTTGCCGAACACGCCTGGTGCGAACAGCGAGGCCTGGGTATTGGTCCAGTCCTCCTTGTAGAACGAGCCGTCCAGGATCAGCCGGTGATCGAAGAAACTTGCCTTGTAGCCGACTTCATTGTTAGTCAGTGAGTCGGATTGGAAGCCGACGTTGCCCTCCTCTCCGTCGAGCCTGTCTTTCGGTGCCTGCCGGTTGAAGCCGGGCGGCCGGTAGCCTTCCGAATACGTGTAGTACAGCAGGATGTCCGGCGTGAGCTTGTAAGTGAGGTTTGCCCGGTTCCTGAAGCCGTAGGTGCGGGTCTGCAGGTGAGAAGCGGTCAGGTTGTGGTCGTTTCCCACAGTGCATGGCGGCGGCCCGGCATAATCGGCCACGGTGCAACCGAAACTGCCGGCGACGTAGCCCTTCTCGAAATCGTAGAAGTCGAACCAGCGTGTGCCAAACGTCGCTGTCAGGACTTTTGGAATAATGTCGAAATCCGCGGAGCCGAAGATCGCGTACTGCCTGTAGCCGCGCGTGGCATCGGTAAAGAATCCGGTGCTTGGCGAGCGCACGTTCGGATCGCTGATACCGGATACGTTGAGCGGGCCAATGGGTACGAAATTGCCGGTATCCGTCAGGTAGTCAAAATTGGTCTGCTCGGCGACCTTGAAGTCTTCGTAGTAGAAGCCGCCGATCGCGCGCAGCCGCAGGTCATCGGGGGTGCTGAGGCGGATTTCCTGGCTGAGGTGACTGTCCTGTTCGTGGTCGTTCCAAGTGGCGGCGGGCGAGAAACATTTTGCAGGCGTCCCCTTTGCCCGGTTTGCCGACTGGCACTGGTAGTAGTCTCCATACACGCCGCGCGCGTAGTTCGTGTAGTCCTGCTGCGATGACGTATGTCGTATGAGGTAGGCACCATCATACACTACCTTGAGGAAGCCGACACGGCCGTTGATGGTCAGCGCAGTGTTTTCGAACTGGTCCTCGTTGTAGTTCGACTCGAAGGTCTGTACCGAAAGCGGCGGCAGCTTGATCGGTTTGCTGCCAGAGGTGTAGGGCTCCTCGTAGAAGACGCCGTGCACGTCCAGGCGCTGCTCCGACTCGGTCAGAAGCGCGTTCCAGTCGTCATCGAACTTGAACAGCGCCTCGCCACGGAAACCCTCGTAGCGAACGGGGTTGATGTCGTTCTTCGCGGTTTTGAAGTTGTTGACCGAGTTCGTGGCGTTCGCCGGGCCGGGAACGTTGTTGGTGTAGCCGGCGTAGTGGATGCCGATGTCGGTCGACTGGCGGGCGAAGGTTCCGGGCACGTTGTTGATGTAACCGCCGCGGTCATCGTCATACGCGGTCAGTCGCAGAGCCAGCTTGTCCTGCACGACCGGGATGTTGATCGTGGCGTCGACGTTGCCGCTCGGATCACCATGCTCTGTCAGCGCGCCGCCGAGATCGACGGTTCCACCGAACTTGGCCAAGTCCGGCTTGTTGGTTATGTATCGCAACACACCGGCCTGCGCGCCGGAGCCGAACAGTGTTCCCTGCGGGCCCTCCAGCACTTCCACCTGCTGCAGGTCGATCGCGTAGATGTCCAGGTTCCGGCCCGGCACCTGAGCCGATTGGTCATCGAGGTAGACGGCCACGTTGGGGAACGACCCGATGATGCCGCTCTCCTGCGTGCCTCCGGCGCCCAGGCTCAGGCCGCGTATGGCTATGTTGACCTCGCCGGGGCCCTGCCCCGCTGCGGTCACGTTGGGCAGCTGCGCGACCAGATCGTCGAAGTTCTCGACGTTGGTGCGCTTGAGCGTCTCGCCGCTGAGCACCTGTATCGAGATTGGCACGTCCTGCAGGTTTTGCGTGCGGCGCTGCGCGGTGACGGTAATGACTTCGGGCTTGCCGGTTCCAGTGCCGGTGCCGGGGTCAGACGAGGGATCAGCGGCCTGCGCGTTGGCGCCGGCGATCGCGCTCATGGCCGCGCCGCAAAGCAGTGCGTGTCGAAGGCCGGCCCGGTTGGCGCCGGCATGGCGTGCCTTGCTGGTGTTTTTGGTCATGCGCGAGGACTCCTGCGTATCAGCGTCACAACGAACTCATCACATCAAGCCGCTTGCGCAAGCGTATCTCGGCGCAGCGTTGTTGTCATGCAGGATCGTTCCCCACGCTGACGGCTGTCACGAAAAGATCACGCCGATCCCATTCTTATTTTCGCATGGGCCTATCTATTTAGCGACGGCCGTCACGAGGGCGGAACAAGCACGCGAGCCCAGGCGTTGTGTCGCTGAACCAAGCTGGCCGGTGCGACGCGTTCTCCGCATTACATAACGCAAAAAACAGCTTCAGGTGGCAGTTTGCAAGAGATTACAACCGGAGAAGTTTGAGCCTGCATGTCTCGCCGGGCGAGGTTGTGGGCCAACCTCTGATCGATCGTCGCCCAGCGCTCGGCTTCAGCCGAGGTCTGCCGTGTCTGACACAAGCGACAGAACCCGAATCCGGGCTCGACCAGGCGTGTAGATCAGAGATGTCAATCGCGCAGGTGTCGATTCAATCCGAGCTCAAAGTGCTATTCTCTGTATACCGGCCGGCTTTGATGCTGACTCACAGCAAGCAAGCAGTCCTTTTTTGAAAAAAAGGACCAAAAAACTTTTGACTCCGCTATCGCGCGCTCTCCGGATGAGTCCGCGACAGCGTGACAGAAGTTTTTGCTTCTTTTCTTCAAAAAAGAAGGCCTTGCTTGCTTCAGACGCTCAATCTTCAGGCCCGTTGGTATCAGAGCGCCAGGTTCGTAAGACAACACCCTGCGCAAGTTTGTCTGCCCCGCCGGCGCGACCGAGCAAGCAAACTACGCTGCCGCCAGCGTATCGGGCTCGAACGCTTACGGTGCCTCGGCGAGGTCAGGTTCTTCGTCTCCTCCGCAAGACCGACCGAAGTCAGTGCGTCTGAGACTTACGAACCTGCTTGTCGTAGCCCTGGCGCTCCTGGTCGATCAGGTAGGCATGAACGGCATCCGCATCTGCCTCCGTCAGCACGTCACTGAAGTTACCCATGCCCATCGGCGCCAGCGCGCCGTGCAGGACGATGTCCTTGAACATCGCATGCACCTCCGGCGGCAGCTTGCTCAGGTCAGGCGTGATGTTCGGGCCGAGTACGTGGCAACGCGAGCATTGCGACACGAACTTGTCCTCACCCCGCTGCAATTCCACCAAAGTGGCATGGTTGTCCGGTGGCGCAGGATAGGGTTCCGCGGCGCGGCGCGGCGGAGTCGGCACCGCGCCGCCATCCAGCTTGAAGACCAGGATGCGGTTCTCGTTCTCGTATCGATACGCCGCGCTGCTGGGAGGGATCGGATAGCCGATGCCGGAGCCGCCATACCCCGCCTGCACGGCCACGTACTGCTCGCCGTCGATCTCATACGTCATGGGAGCCGCCATGATGTGGCTGCCGGTGTCCAGAACCTTCAACGTCCTGCCGGTATCGGCGGCATACACCCAAAGCTGTCCGTTGCCGCGGCCCTGGAACACCAAGTTGCCAGCGGTGGTCAGCACGCCGCCGTCATAGCCGCGGTTGGTGTCCGACGTCGTCTGCTGCCACACGACACGCCTTGCTACCGGGTCCCACGCCTTGAGGATTTCGCGCACCAGATGCTCGCCCTTGCGCTCGGTCTGCAAGCTGGCCGTGCTCGGCAACGTGCCGTAGATGCGCTGCGTGGCGGCCGCGTCGTAGGTGTCGTCCGGAATGAGCCCGTCGGAGGTGAAGAAGCCTTCCATGTGCTGCACTGAGCCGCCATTGGCCTTCATGCTGAACATCACGTTCGGCGCATCGATGGACGGAATGTAGACCAGTTTTGTGTCCGGGTCGTAGGACATCGGGTTCCAGGTATGGCCGCCCGCCCAGGATGGGTAGATGTTTTGCGGCTTATGCGCGTAATCCGCAACGCTGGTCAGGTTGGGGCGGCCGGTCGCGAGGTCGACGCCGTTCGCCCAGTTCACATAGGTGAAAGCGTCCGCCGAAAGCAACGCGCCGGTCGAGCGGTCGAGAACGTAGAAAAATCCGTTCTTCGACGCTTGCATCAAGACCTTACGCGTTTTGCCATTAACCGGAAGCTCGGTCAGGATGAATTTCTGAACCGCGTCGTAGTCCCACTGGTCGCCTGGGGTCTCCTGGTAATACCAGGCCATGCGTCCGCTGCCGGCCTGCACGGCGACGATGCAGGCGGAAAACAGATCGTCCGATCGTGTCCGGCTGCGGTCCGTTTGAAGGTAGGGCGCCGCGTTGCCCGTGCCGAGAAAAACCAGATCCGCGTCGGGATCGTAGGAAAGCCCGTCCCAGACGGTGCCGCCATTTTGATACTTGCCGCTCCTGTCCGGACCCCAGCTCTTCGCCGCCAGGGCCAGTTCCGGATGCTCGTACGGCTTGCCAACCGGCGGCGGCACGGTGAAGAAGCGCCACTTGAACGCGCCGGTCTTGAGATCGTAGGCGGAGATGTAGCCGCGCAGGCCGCCATCGCCCAGATCAGCGCCGGCATTGCCGATGACGACCGAGTCACGCGTCAACACCACGGCGCCGGTGCTGGTGTAGGGCTGGGCCGCGTCGATGAAGGTTCCCACGACCCATTGGGCCGTGCCGGTCTTCGCGTCGATCGCGTGGATCCGCCCATCCAAGGCCGCCACGAAGACGGTGCCGTCGCGGAAGGCAACGCCACGGTTGACGACGTCGCAGCAGGCGTAGCGGCCCTGGTCACCCGGTACGCCAGGATCGTAATGCCAGATCTCCTTGCCGGTTCTGGCATCTAACGCATACACGTTGCCCCATACGCCCGAGGTGTACATCACCCCGCCGACCACCAGAGGCGTGGCTTCCTGGCCTCGTTCGGTGTTCATGTCGTAGTCCCAGGCAAAGCCAAGCCGCGCAACGTTCGACGCGTCCACCCGCTTCAACAGCGAGTAATACCGCCCTTGCTGGTCGCCGCCGCCAATCGGCCACTCCCGATCGGCCGCCGCTGCCGAGCCCAGGATGCAGAAGACCAGGGTTATCGCGACCCGAATGCTCAACAAGGCCTCCCCGACAGCACAACGGCGACAAGCATGCTCTACTAGCTAGAAACGACTGGCAAATTCAACCGGCCAGCGCGTGGTGTAGCTGGAAAGGGCGACAAGCCGGATGGTCATCCCAGAACCGCCTCGCGTGCCCTGAACGCAAGGGCTGAGTAGTCGCTGAACACGCCGTCGATCCCGGTCTTGAACAGGGTCCGGAGCAGGAACCCGACATCGCCGGCCTGGCGATCGAAACCCGGCGATGTCGGCTCGCCGATCTGCAGCGATCGCGGCAGGAAGACGTTCTCCATGCGTGCCGTCCAGCTGTGCACGGCCAATCCGGCGTCGTGCGCGTCGGCGACGAGGCGCGTCGGGACCGGTTTCGGCTGTGCCTTGAAATCCAGCACCATGTCCTGGTTGGGGCCGATCGCATCGGCGTAGCTGCGAACAGCCTTCAGCCCATCCTGTGTTGCCATGCCAGTATATGTCATTTGGGGTAGGTCTACAGGGCCACCCGAATCGTCCAGCAACTGAACCCGAGGCGCAGACGACAACCGGGAGAAAGTCTTGAGCGCTCCCACTTCGAAACATTGCACGAACACCGGCGCCGTGCGCGAGTCGAGAGCGTTTATCTTGAGGATCTGGGCCAGGCGATGCTCCAGGGGCAAGCCGATCGAGGCGAAATACGTCGGGTGCTTCATTTCGGGATACGTGCCGATTATCCGCCCCGTGCGCCGGCTGCCTGCTTTCGCGATGTCGATCACCTCCTGGTAGGTCAGGATCGGCGACAAACCGTCATACTTGGCGCTGTCGGGACGAAGATGCGGCAATCGCTCCCGGCACCTCAGCGTCTTCAACTCCGCCAGGGTGAAATCTTCGGTGAACCACCCTGTAACGGATGCACCATCGATCATCTTGGTCGCCCTGCGCGCAGCGAACTCCGGGTGGGACCCAACGTCCGTCGTGCCACCAATCTCGTTCTCGTGCCGGGCGACTAGATGCCCATCCTTGGTCGGCACGAGGTCAGGTTCGATGAAGTCCGCGCCTTCATCGACGGCGAGTTCGTAGGCCAGCCGGGTTTCTTCCGGCCGTTCACCACTGCAACCGCGGTGAGCGATCACCAAAGGGTGCCTTGCTGCACCGAGTTGACCTCCATAGGCGCCGCTCGTTGTGCCGGCCGCGCACGTTGCCAAGGCGGCAAGTGTAGAACGTCGTGTCAGCACAGGCGCCTCCAATACACGGTGTGATGCTGCCCGGCTTCTATCCACGCGGCGTGGTTCCAGCGGTCGAAACGCGGCTCGACGCTGGCGAGCGCGCACGAGTTGACGAACATCCTCTTCGCTTCCTCCTCGTGCCTCGACAAATGTCGCGTTAGGCGGACCCAGAAAGCCGGCTTCGATCTTGTACTAGCCTGCGTTGGGCTGAAGTTCGCAAGGCAAGAAAGGCCTTCTTTTGCGAAAAGAAGCAAAAAACTTTTGCTTCCAAGCTTGCACTACGGTGCGGCCTGGTTCTGCCCGCAGGTGTGATTGCGTCAGCAAGCGCTTTTTAATTCTGGTGTGGGGTAAATGCTTTGCAAAAAGGACTGCTCCATTGTTTGTGTCAGCCCGATGCGGGCTGGCATCATTTCTTTGCTGTGGGTTTCGCAGTCCGTGCCACCTTCAGCCTGGCGTCGCGGCGAGGTGTCTCCTCTCCTGAAACCTTCGCGCTTACGCGCGACAGATCTCTCGCCGAGGTTAGGTTTTGCGGTTCGGATTGGCTCGGCTGTCCTCGAGGCCGAAGCCTTGGTGACGTGTTTAGACTGTCTCGATGCGTATCAAGCGCCTGCAGCATGGCGCAACCGGAGTTGTGGATGTGGTTTTGCATCATGTGTTCAGCCCGTGGGCCGTCTGCGTCGAAGATCGCTTCGGCGATCGACTGGTGTTCAGCCGCAGAAATCTCGGCGTAGCCCGGGTCCATGAAACTGTGATAGTGAAACCGGTAGATGGGCAAAACCAACTGCCGTGATTGCTCACGGATCAAAGTGTTTTCGGCCATGTCGTAGATGAGTTCGTGGAAGCTCTGGTTGTGGGAGACGTAGAGCTGCCCGGTTCTCAGCACCGTGCGCATCTCCGCCATCGACGTGCGAAGCCGCTTTCTGTTGTCGCCCTTGCCGATGTTTTCGGCTGCCAGGCGCGATGCCAAGCCCTCGAGTACCTCGCGGACTTGGAAGATCTCGGCGACGTCGCGGCTATTGTATTCCCGAACGGCCGCGCCGCGGTTTGGGGTGATCTCCACGAGACCTTCCCCAGTCAGCCGCCTGATGGCTTCCCTGACCGGCCCGTTGCTGACGCCCAGCATCTTGGTCACGTCGGCGACCACGAGGCGCTGGCCCTGGGCTAGCCGGCCTTCGCGTATGGCATCCCGCAGCGCCCGGATGGCATACTCCACAACTGTCTCGGCTTGGATCGTGGCGGCGTCCTGCAGCATGGCAGGACCTTAATGTCGCAACATCGAACCGCCAAGCGTGTCGGGGTCACCTGATGGTTCGGGCGAGACAGAGCGTTGCAACGGGGACGGTCAAAAGCTCGGTTCGAAGTCCCACACCCAGGGGCGATCAACGCGGTCCCTTGCCTGCCACGCATCGATGTCGCCAGCGCATGTCAGCGTCAACCCGATGTCGTCCAACCCCTCCAGCAGGGCGGTCCGGCGCATCGGGTCGATGGCGAAGCCATGCTCGCAACCCGACGGCGCCACGATGACCTGCCTTCGCAGGTCGATAGTGAACGCTTCGGTGCGTGACTCCGCCTCCGCCGCCAGGGCGAGCATCGTGGTCTCGTCGAGTCGTATCGGCAGCAGGCCGTTCTGGAAGCAGTTCGCGTAGAAGATGTCGCCGAAACTTTCGGCGATGATGCAGCGCAGGCCCATCGCCATCAGCGCGTTCACCGCGGGTTCGCGCGAGGAACCGCAGCCGAAATTCGGGCCCGCCAGCATGATGGGCGCACCACGAAAGCGCGCAGCATTCAGGATGCACTCAGGGTTTTCGCTGCCGTCCGGTAGGTAGCGCAGGGCTTCCAGCGCGTAACGGCCAAGCTGGGCCGGATCGCCCGTCGTCAGGCGCTCGATGCGGATGATGACGTCGGTGTCCACGTTGGCCACCATCAGGGGCGCGGCGGTGCCGGTTACGATCGTGAACGGCTGCATGCGGGTCAGATCCTGCGCACGTCGGTGATCACGCCGGCAATGGCGGCCGCGGCGGCCATGGCGGGGCTGGCGAGGTGGGTGCGCGCGCCCGGGCCCTGGCGGCCGACGAAGTTGCGGTTGGAGGTGGAGACGGCGCGCGCCCCGGGCGGCACCGTCTCGCCGTTGGCCGCCACGCACATGCTGCAGCCGGGTTGGCGCCACTGGAAGCCGGCATCGAGGAACACGCGGTCCAGCCCTTCCGCCTCGGCTTCCCGCTTGACGGCGACCGAGCCGGGCACCACCCACGCCCTCACCCCTTCTGCCACGTGGCGCCCGCTGGCGATCCGTGCCGCCGCACGCAGGTCGGTGATGCGCGCGTTGTTGCAGGAGCCGATGAACACCACGTCCACCTTCTCGCCGGCCAGCCGGCGGCCCGGTTGCAGTCCCATGTAGTCCAGCGCCGCGCGCCGGTTCTCGCGGACGGCCGGGTCGCTGAAACTGTCCGGATCGGGGATCAGGCCGTCGACCGCCATCGCGTGGTCCGGGCTGGTGCCCCAGGTGATGGTGGGCGCCACGTCGGCCACGTCGATGGCCACGTCACGGTCGAACACCGCGCCGTCGTCGGTGCGCAGCTTTCGCCAGGCCTCCACGGCGCGGTCGAACGCGGCGCCCGTGGGCGCGAAAGGCCGGCCGCGCAGGTAGGCAAACGTGGTCTCGTCCGGGGCGATCAGGCCGCTCTTGGCGCCCAGCTCCACCGACGGGTTGCAGATCGTCAGCCGGCCCTCGATGCCCATGGCGTCGATGGCGCTGCCGGCATACTCGATGGCGTAGCCCACGCCGGCCGCAGCGCCGAGCTTGCCCAGCAGGTGCAGGATGATGTCCTTCGGCGTGACGCCGGCGCCAAGCGTGCCGTCCAGCCTGATGCGCATCCGGCGCGGCTTGCGCTGGCGCATGGTCTGGGTGGCCAGCGCGTGCGTGCTCTCCGACGTGCCGACGCCGAACGCCAGGGCGCCCAGCGCGCCGTTGGTGCAGGTGTGGCTGTCGCCGCAGATCAGCGTCACGCCGGGCAGCACCAGGCCCAGCTCCGGCCCCATCACGTGCACGATGCCCTGGCCGGTCTGCCCCAGGTCGAACAGGCGGATGCCGGCCTCGCGCGTCAGCAGCTGCAGGCCGTGCCATAGGCGGGCGGTGGGCGCGAACGTCTCGCCGGTGCGGTCGGGCGCGCTGGACATCGTGTGGTCGGGCGTCGCGAACACCAGCTCCGGGTGCGCCACCTTCATGCCGCGGTCGCGCAGCGCCTTGAGCGCGGGCGGGCCGGAGAGGTCGTGCAGCAAATGCCGGTCGATGTGCAGCAGCGCCCAGCCGTCGCCGAGGTCGCGCACCACGTGGGCGTCCCAGATCTTGTCAAATTGGGTGGAGGCGACCGCGCTCATTCCGCGGCGGCCTTGGTGTCGTAGTGGCGGCGCAGCGCGTCCCACTCGTCCGCGCCGAAGCGCCTGAAGGAGTCCATGACGGTCGCACCGGGTGGAACCGCGTTGGCGCGTCCGGTGGCGCGCAGCGCGTGCAGGGCGGCATCGACCGAGGGGATCACCTCGCGCAGGCAGACGCCCGGGAAGATGGCCAGGCGGAAGCCCATCGCCTGCGCGTCCGCCATGTCCACCGCCGGCGTGCGGCCGCCGGGCACCACGTTCAGCAGGCAGGGCCCCTGCACGCGCTGCGGCACCGCCCGCATCTCGTCGAGCGTGCGGGGCGCCTCGACGAACGCCATGTCGGCGCCGGCCTGCAGCGCCGCGTTGGCGCGCGCCACCGCCTCGTCCAGGCCCAGCACGGCGTTGGCGTCGGTGCGCGCGATCAGCAGGAAGTCCGGGTCACGCCGCGCCGCCACCGCGGCCTTGATCTTGGAGACGAACTCCTCGCGCGAGGTGACCTCCTTGCCGTCGAGGTGGCCGCAGCGCTTCGGCGCCACCTGGTCCTCGATGTGGATGGCGGCGACGCCGCGCGCCTCGAACTCGCGCACCGTGCGCGTCACGTTCAGCTCGTTGCCGTAGCCCGTATCGGCGTCAGAGATCAGCGGGATAGACACGGCGCGGGCCAGGGTTGCGGCATTGTCCACCATCTCGGTCAGCGTCAGCAGGCCGTAATCGGGGTAGCCGCGCGCAGCCGCGGTGCCGGCGCCAGTCATGTAGACGGCGGGAAAGCCGGCCTGCTCGATCAAGCGTGCGGTGATGCCGTCATACGCGCCCGGCGCCATGCAGATGTCCGACCGCTGCAACACAGCGCGCAGAGCCGTGGCCTTGCCGTTCCTCATGTGTCCTCCGCCTGTTTTGCTTGCGCATATGCTAATATTTTATTTTATTAAAGTCTACCTCTCGGCACCGAAGCCGGAGGCAATGCGGCCAGACCGGAAACCGGCGGCAAAGGGAGGGGCGGTTGATATCGGTTGGAAACACATCAGGGATGGCCGCGCGGCCTGCTCGTTGGCTGCGGCCTCGCAGCGAGCTGCGCCTTGCGGCACCGCCTACGCCAAGATGCTGGGCGGATGGCAAGTCAACATCGATACCACTTTGTCTTCGCTGTTTAGCTGCGCGGCGCGCCCTGCAGCACCGGCTGGTGCAGATGTAAGGTAGTAAACGTCTTTAGACCTGCCATTTCAAACCGCATCCTTGCTATCAATGTCTCAAACTCATGAGGACGTAAGCGCTGCCCTGGCCCGCATCAGTCGCTGAATTAGAAACGTTTCTGAAGGTCGCGGAGCTGCGAAGCTTCAGCCGGGCCGCCGATTGTCTCTGCCTCACGCAGCCGGCAGTGACCGGCCGGATCAACCGGCTTGAAGCAACGCTGGGTGTGCAACTGATCGCGCGCACGTCCCGCCAGCTGTCGCTGACGCCGGATGGCGAACGGCTTCGTGCAGGCGCTGCCCGCGTGGCGGCCGAGTTGGACGCGCTGTTCGCGGGGTTCGGTCTCGACCATCATGGTGAGCGGCCGGTCGCGGTGGCATGCACAGCGGGAGTAGCCGCCTTGTTCATGCCTGCGCTGGTCCGTGCGCTAAGCCAGGTGCATCCCGCGATCCACGTGAACCTTCTGGACCTGCATCCACAGGCGGCGCTGGATGCGGTTAGGTCAGCTCGGGCGGACCTGGCGGTCATGGCTGTCGTTGACACGCCGCAAGGGGTCGCCTTCGAACCGCTGGTCGACGACGATTGCGTGGTGATTGTGCCCGCCGGGCATAAGTTGCTGCTGCAGCCGCAGGTGCGATTGGCCGAGGTGCTCGAATGGCCGATCCTGATGACCGACCAGCAGGTTGCCCTCCGCCACACCGTGGAGCGCCTCGCCCAGGCGCGCGGCCTCATTTTCCGCCGCGCGCCCGACAGCCGCAACGCCTCCTCGCTGTTCGGCATGTTCAGCATGGTGGCGGCTGGCTTCGGGCTGATGATTCAACCGCGCACGCTCGCGCGCGTCGGGGTGAACATCGGCCTGGCGACACTGGAGATTGCAGACGTGCGGATCCCACACCCTTACGGTTTGGTCATACCCGCGTCCGGGCTGTCCAGTCCGGCTGCGCGTAGCTTCGGCGCGTTTGCCCGGCAATATGCCACGCAGCTGAAGGGCTGATCCATCACGCCCGGTGATGGATCCCCGTGTGCGATGCCATTGGACTGCCGGAGCCACGCAGAGGATCAAGGCGGCCAACAAAGCCTCCGAGGGAAACCCATCATCATGCACCTACACGCCAATTGGACCGCGGCCGACCTCGTTGAGGACCAGAGCTGGATCAATGCGCTGGACGACGGCGCCCGCACCGACTTGGAGCGTGAGGTCAAGCGGCTGTTCGTGCCGGGCAAGCCGGTGTTCGATTACGATGCCGGTGACGTCGATCTGGGTCGCGCGTCCGCCCCGATCGCAACCTCGTTCCAGACTGCCCTGAACGGGCCAGGCATCGCGTTGATCAAGCGGCTTCCGCGCGAGACGCTGAGCGAGGACGAGTTCGGGTTCCTGACCTGGATGATCGGCCTCACTCAAGGTGTGCCCCGGCCGCAGGGCAAGGATTCCAGATACCTGCATGCCGTCCGCAACGTCGGCATCAATTACCGCTCGCCCACAGGACGTGGCTACTCGTCGAATTCGGAACTCGACTTTCACATCGACGGTGCGGACCTGGTGGCGCTCACTTGTTACAACGGCGCGCGGGAAGGCGGCCTGAGCATGGCTGTGAGCAACGAGGCGATCTACGCCGCGCTCAAGGCGGAATACCCGCAACTTCTCCCTTTGCTCTTCGAGGCCTACCCGTTCAGCCTGCAGGGCGAGCAGGCGCCTGGCATGCCTGCCTGGGTGAAGGTGCCGGTGTTCAGCGAGGCGAACGGGCACGTGTTCATCCGCTGGGTTCGCAACCGGGTTGAATCGTCGCAGACGATAGAGGACGCACCGCGGATAGATGCGCGGCACTGGGAGGCGCTAGACATGTTGGATGCTGTCATCCGCCGCCCCGAGCACGTGGCAACGATGATGCTGGAGCCGGGCGACATGCAAATACTCAACAATCACCGTTGCCTTCACAGCCGTACGGAATTCAGCGATTTCGACGAGCCGGAGCGCAAGCGGCTGCTGTTCCGCCTGTGGCTGTCGCCACCGCAGGCCGAGGCGCTTCCGCCGGCGATCGCCGCATCGTTTGGTTCTGCCGACGGCAACACAGTGCGGGGCGGCATCCCCGGCCAGCACTATGACGAGCGGTGCCGCGAATTCGATGCCTTGGCAGCGGCATTCCACGGCATGAGCATGAACGCGAAGCTGGCGGCGTGAAGGATCGTCGAACGCAGGCGGGATGTGGTCCACTCTCACCCGCTGGTCGGGCGCGGCGATACGGCGGAACGATCAGACACGTCCCAGCGAGCACGCTCGCCAGGCCACCGCAAAAGATGCGCGTCACGTTGCGATAACGATTATAACCGCAAGTTGACCTCGCGCATCGTCCGCGTCACGTCCAGCTCGTTGCCGTAGCCGGTATCGGCGTCCAAAACCAGCGGGACAGACACGGCACGGGCCAGGATGGCGGCGTTTCACCATCTCGGTCAGCGTCAACAGGGCGTATTCGGGGTAGCTGCGCGCGGCAGTGGTGCCGGCGCGGTCATGTACATCGACGGAAAGCCGGCTTGCTCGATCAGGCGTGCGGTGATGCTCTCATACGCGCCCGGCGCCATGCAGATTTCCGGAAGCTGTAGAAGCGCGCGCAGAGCCGTCGCCTTGCCGTTCCAAATATGTCCTCCGTTAATTTGCTTGCACATATTAATATTAGATTTTATTAAACTTTAGCTCCTGGCACTGAAGCCGGAAGCAACGACGGCCAGACCGGCAAACCGGCGGCAAAGGGAGGGGCGGTTGATATCGGTTGAAACCACGCAAGAGTGGCCGCGCAGCCTGCTGTTCGGCGGTTGCATTGCATTGAGCTGCGCCGCGCCTTGCGGTACCGCCTGTGCGTATGACGCGACGCTGGGCGGCTGGCAGGTCAGCATCGACACCACGCTGTCTTCGAGCGTGGATGTCCGCACGTCAGACCGCAATTACAACCTGATCGGCATCGCCAACGGCGGCAAGATCGGCACGTCCAACGCCGATAACGGCGACCTAAACTTCGCGCCGGGCACGCCGGTGGCGGCCACCCAACGCATCACCACCGAACTGCAGGTCAAGCGGGACGATTACGGTTTCTTCGCGCGTGCGACCGGCTTCTACGACCCTATCGCCGACAGCGGGCGCACCGATTTCCAGCCGCTCAGCCGCGCCGCCGAGCGCGACATCGGCGCCGACCTGCGCTTGCTGGACGCCTACGCCTTCGCGCGCCCTTTGGTTCTCGGCCATCCATTCGACGTGCGCGTGGGTGCGCAGGCGCTGAACTGGGGCGAGAGCACCTTCATCCAGTTCGGCATCAACTCGGTCAACCCGCTGGATGCCACCGCCCTGCGCACGCCCGGTTCGGAACTGCGGCAGGGGTTCCTGCCGATACCCGTGGTGGACGTCCGGACAGACATCGGCGGCGGCGTGTCGCTGGAGGGCTTCTGGCAGTTCGCCTGGACACGCTCGAAGCTGGAGCCGGACGGCTCGTTCTTTTCAGACAACGACACCGTCTCGGATGGCGGCACCTACGGTAATCTCTCCTACGTGTTCCCGGACAACGCCCGCAGCGTCTATGGCGTGGACCAGGCGATCGGCAGCGTGTTCGGCGGCAGCCTGCCGCGCAGCCTGGACCGGCACCCGACCACCCTGGACGAGTTCGGCTTCGCCTTGCGCAAGACATTTGAAAGTCTCGGTGACGCGGAGCTCGGGCTGTATTTCGAGAACTACCACAGCCGCACGCCTTTCGGCTCGTTCCGGACCGGCTCGCCGAACGCGTCCGGCTACGGGGCCGGCCTGCTGGGCGACCTGCCCAACCCGCTCACGCTGGCGCTGCCGGGCGCGCCGCCCGGCTACGCAAAGACGACCTACACCTCCACCGCGTCGTTCTTCGCCGACTACCCGAAGGACATCCACCTGATCGGGGTGAGCTGGAACTTCATCGCACCGGCCGGGGTGGCCATTCAGGGCGAACTGTCCAGCAGGATCAACCAGCCGATCCAATTCGCAGCGTCCGACACGGCGCTGCTGGTCAACTACCCAGCCGTCAACCAGACCAAGGCGCTGTCCGCCACGGTGGCGGCGGCGGCGGCGCAGATCGCGGCGGATCCGGTGGCCCAGGCGCTCGGGCTGCCCGGCTTCAACCAGATATTGGATGGCTGGAAACGCTACCCGGTCATCCAGGCGCAGACCACCGCCACCAAGCTTTTTGCCGCCGTTCCCAGCCTGAGCGTCAACAGCGTCGCCCTCGTCGGCGAGGTAGGCGCGGACTACGTCGTGGGTTTCCCGCGCGAGCGGGGCGAGCTGGAGGCGCCCTACACCACGGACGTCGACTCCGCCTTCGCACTGGCCAGCACGGGAGACGGCCAGCCGCTCACCAGGCGTTTCGAGGCCAGCCAGTTCTCCGCCGCCTACGTGGTCGCCGTTGTCATCGACATGGCCAACGTGCTGCCGTACGGCATAGACATGAAACCGACGATTTCGTTGCAGCACGATTTCGTCGGCACCAGCCCCGTCGGTGTCAACGTCTTCCAGCAGAACACGGCAGCGGCCAGCGTGGGCGTCACCTTCAATTACCTTCAAGCGTGGAGTTTCGGCGTGCAGTACACCAACCACTTTCCGGTGTTCGACGCCGGCAAATACTATGGCCTGATCGACCGGGATTTCGCCTCTGCAGTGCTGAGCTATGAGTTCTGAAACCATGCGCCGCCGGTCTGGCCAGGCGAGCATCCCGCTGGTCATAGCCCGCGCGGGCACCAGCCGCGGGCTGTTCCTTCACGCGCGCGACCTGCCGCCGCCCGGCCCGGCGCGCGACCGCCTGCTCGCCCGCCTGATGGGTTCACCCGACATGCTGCAGATAGACGGGCTGGGCGGCGCGCGGCCGATCACCTCCAAGATCGCCATCGTCGCGCCGTCACAGCGCGACGATGCGGACGTGGACTACACCTTCGCTCAAGTCGACATCGCGACGGACGGCGTCGGCTACGACGGCAATTGCGGCAACATATCGGCCGGCGTCGGTCCGTTCGCGATCGACGAGGGACTCGTGGCGGTCCAGGACGGCATGACCAAGGTGCGTATCTTCAACACGAATACCCGGAAGATACTGGTGGCCAGCGTGCCCGTGCAGGATGGCGTCGCCCTGGTCGAGGGCGACTACGAAGTGCCTGGCGTGCCGGGAACCGGCGCCGAGATCGGCATGAACTGGGCTGGCACGGTGGGTGCCAAGACGGGGCGCCTGCTTCCAACCGGAAACGCTGCGGACCTGATCGGGCTCGCCGATGGCCGGCAGGTGGCGGCGAGCCTGGTCGACGCCGCCAATCCCTGCGTGTGGGTGCGCGCGGCGGAGTTCGGTCTGCGTGGAACGGAGTCGGCACGCGAGGTCAACGCGGACAAGGCGTTGCTCGGAGCGGTGCGCGACGCCCGTGCCGCCGCGGCCGTGCTGTTCGGCTTCGCCGAGGACCGCGCCAGCGCCGATGCACGCTCGCCGGGACTGCCGATGCTTGGCCTCCTCTCCCCGCCCACGGACTACCTTTCGATCAACGGCGCCGAGGTGCGGGCACAGGACATGGACGTCCGCGTGCACCTGATCTTCCTGGGTTCCCTGCACGAATCCGTCGCCGGGACCGGCTCCATATGTCTCGCGGCCGCCTCGCGCATTCCGGACTCCACCGTCTTCGGCCTGACCAGGCAGACCGGACAGGACGTGATCAGGATCGGCCACCCTTCGGGGGTAACGCCGACCCAAGTCCGGGCGCGTGCCGTGCCGGAAGCGCCCTTCATGCACTTCGAGGAACTGGGCTTCAGTCGTACCGCACGGCGGTTGATGGAGGGGCGTGCCTTCTACCCGCGCGAAGACAGCATCCATCCGTCGGCTTTTGCATAGAGCAGGCCGGCACTTGAGCGAGACGACACCTGTGGAGACAGCACCGGTGGGCGCGCAGATGGACATCAAGCCACAGGCTACCCACACCTCGACGACCGCGCCTCGCCGAACGGTTATGCGCCTCGTCGATGAATGAGATGCCGGCGGCTGCGCTGACGATTGCCAAGCGGTGCCTGCTGGACTGGATCGGCGTGTCCCTGCCTGGCCGGAACGAGGCATTGGCGGCCAAGAGCCGCTTGCAGTTCGTCTCCGATCAGCGCATCACTCATGGCCGGCATCATCACATCCAGCATCGCCGCACCAACCATTTCCCGCGTGGCCGCGCGCTCCCTCACGGACGCAGCTGCTCGGCTTCGCCGGCGGGAACGAGCCGCGCGATCAGCTGGCCGGCGCCGCCTGGGCTAAAGGCATCGAACACCAAGCCAACGATTGCGCTCGCTGGCGTCGCGGCGCAGGCGCACGGTCGCTGCCTCGACGTTGCCCAGCAGCTCGCATACGATTGAGGACGTTCACCTCCGAGGCGCACCACACCAACGGAACACTTTCCCGCACGGGTATAACGTTTTTAGGACTGAACCTTCACGCCACCGAAGAAACCGAGCGGAGCCGCAAGGCTGTAACTACGAGGATTGGTAGCATAAAGGGCCTGAGCAAGGTATACCGACGAGACCGGCGCAAAGGTGCCGAACGTGTAATAACGTCGATCGAGCACGTTCTGTGCTTTTGCAAACACCTGAACATGCGGGGCCACGTCGTAACTCGCGTGCAGGTTCATGACGAAAAACCAGGCAGCCGCGGCGTCAGGTTCGCTTCGTCCCCAAACAGATACTGCCCGCTTTGTAGGACGCCATCGGCGCCGATATGGCACGCTATCGTGACGTCCAGGTCCAGCCCACCCTTCAGTGTGCTCCGTGGCACACCGGGAAGCTCGTCACCCGGCTTGATCATTATGTTGCCATCTGCGTTCTTTGCCGGATTGCTGCCGCCGGCTTCGACGTAGCCGGTCTGAAAGGTTGCCTCGGTATAGGTGTAGGCGAGATAGGCGGTAGCGCGGCTGATCTTGTAGTCGGTGCGAGCCGAGATGCCTTGCCGCCGCGTTTGCCCGACATTGGCGAAGAAGGCACGATTGAGCGTGACACTGTTGACGAAGATGATGTCATCGTCGGAGTTTGTGTGAAACAGGCTGAGATCATAATTCAGCCGGGAGTCGTAGGCCAGACTGATACGGCCTCTGACGCCGGCTTCCACGGTGTGGGCGACGACCTGCCGCAGGTCCGGATCTTCAACGAAAAAATTGGCTAGGCTACAAGAATTCTGTGACGAGGCGCAGGGTGCTACCTTGTAGGTAGCGCCGATTGCGGGATTGAAGCGCGAAAAGGCGTGATTGCCGCTGAGATCGCCCCCACCCTGGTCCTGCAAATCAACCTCGGCGAAGTTGAACCGGCCGGAAACGGTGAGCGCCAACGCAGGCGTGGGATTGATCGTGTCCGAGGCATAGAGGGCAAGATATTTGTCGCTGATCGCCACCCTTACGGGAGCGTTACTGCCCGGCTCGTCGATGACGACGAAGGGAGCGGTAGCGAAGCGGGCCGGATCGAAGCCCTACCACTCAAGCACACCAGCACGCCGAACATGACCGCTGAAGAAGGGCCGCCCGGTATCGCCTAAGATGTCTTCCCAGGATGAGCTTAATCACAAGAGAAGATGAACATGTAGCAGCGCCTCAAGCACCGCAAACGACACGAAGACGCAAGATTTCCGAGCGTGTCTGAACATGTGCGATCCTCAACCCACTACGAACTCGTCATCTTGGAGCCGGCTTGCACAAGGTGTCGCTCTTCTCTGGACCTGCACGCACGCAGACCCGAAAGGCTACGGATAGACCCTACATCCCGCATCTACTCGAAGTTGCGTTGCTTGTGCTGGAGTACGGTTGTGCGATGAGCAGGCGGTCGCTGCCATGCCTCACGACGCAATCGAGGATCAGGGTGCACAGCACGACCTGACCACCGCCAAACACCTCGGTCCGGTTGTAGCCCGGAACGTGTGGGGCAGCACAGATCCCGGCACGCTAGCCAAACCGCTCTGACGCGAGCGCAAGCAGAGCTTCATCAACCATCTCGCGCCTGCAGACGCCAACGTGCTGCTCGTCTCTGCAACCGACGACTTACACAACGCTCGCGCCATCAATGCCGACCTGAAGCTACACAGGCTCGCGGTGTTTGACCGGTTTACTAGTGGGCTTGAGGGAATGCTGTTGTACTAACGAAAGCCTGCTGGAAGTGTTTCGATGGAGTAGGCCATACCTTAGACTCCGCCATCAACCCCGAGCGGGATAGCGTTTATGCGAATTTCGTATTAGCGGTGCGAACGAGGCGCGGGTATTTCGAACAATAATACTGACTAGCTGGTGGGCACCACAGTGATGTGTCGAGCTGCTCTAAACCTCGCGGCGTTGGACACGGGACGTTGGCCACCCGCACCGTGTTCGCTCAAGTGTTGCCGAATCCCGAGACGAGCCACATCCAGATCGACATCGGAAAGCCGCTGGATGGCGCAGTCCCCGCTGAGGTTGGGACCGGAACCAATGAACGCGCGCAGGCTGCTCCGGGGTCGACGGGGCTCGGCGCGCTTCGGGGCGTGCGAGAGGTGCGCATCGACATGAAGCACCTGCCTATCTGTGTGAACAGGCATGGAAGAAGGGATGACCACCAGCCCGGTTGCGTGCTCATCGTTCTCGCCGAAATCGTCCTCTGGCGGTGGGATCTGATCAGAGAGCGGATAATGGACGCGACAATCTTCTGTGCCGCCGCGCAACCGCTACGCTTCGGTCGCGAACTTCAGCCTTTGGCCGCCTAATCCTGTATCCTGGGGGAACAGACAAGTCATGACTCACTTGCATACTGGACCGCGATGTTTTCTGCTGGCCTGCCTAGTTACAACAGCATTTTCCAGCACGGCATCGCTCGCAGCACCTGACGACACCGGTGCCGTGCCGGGTGCGCAACCGACAAATACCGGAAAGCCCGCCTCCACCGGCGCCAAGACCGGGCTGCAGGTCGAGGCCGTCACCGTGACCGCGCAGCGCCGCAGCCAGAACCTGCAGAGCGTCCCGGTGACCGACAACGTATTCACCTCCAGCCAGCTGCTCGCGCGTCAGGTGATCACCACCGCCGACGTGCTGGCCAACGTCCCGAACGTCGTGGCCTTCAGCGGTTCTGGTTACGGCCAGGCGGACTACTACTTCCGCGGCATCGGCGAGAACGACGGCTTTCAGACGTTCAACTCCGCGGTTGCCACCTATATCGATGACGTGGTGGTCAGCCGCCTTGGGGGCGCCAGTTCGGAGCTTCTCGATCTTGACCGCGTCGAGGTTCTGCAGGGGCCGCAGGGCACCACGTTCGGCTCGAACACGCCCGGCGGTGCCGTGCTGCTGTATTCCAAGAAGCCGACCGACACGTTCCACGCCAGCGCGGAAACTGCGTTCGGAACGCATGACCAGAGCGACAGCCGGTTCATGGTCAACGGCAACCTGCTGCCGGGCCTGGACGGCCGGGCTACCGCCTTCGTGTTTCACAACGACGGTTATCAGAACGACGTCAACACCGGTCAGCGTGGCTATGGCGGTCAGATGAACTGGGGCGTGCGCGGCGCTCTGCGCTATACGTTCAGCGACACGGTCGACTGGAACGTCGCTTACGATTTTTCGGATCTCGACGGCCAGCGCTACAACGCCGGCACTAACCCCAATTACCCCAACCAGTTTACCCAGCCGATCGGCATCCTCGGCGGCTCCTACACGGCGCTCACCACCGATCTTAATGATTGTACCAAGGGTGCGTCGGTGATCGCCTGGGAACACAACAACTGCTCCGGCACCATCACCACGAACCAGGGACTGACATCCAACGTAAAATGGTTCGCCGGGCCCAACCTGAACCTCGAGTTCATTACCGGCCTCCGACGCGCGACCCAGGACTACACGCTGGATGTCGGCTTCGACTCGCCGTATTCTAATTTGAAGGACCTGGTGCTCGCCAACAGCTCGCTGTTCGAGCAGTTCTCGCAGGAGATCAAGGCCAGCGGCCGGCTCTTCAACGGCTTCATCAACTATGTTGGCGGCCTCTACGCCTTCAACGAGTGGGACGAGACCAACCTCGACGAGTTCTTTCGCTTCGGCACGGCCCTGCGGGCGCCGGCGTCAGCCCGGAGCGATCTATTCCACGAGTATATCCGCAACGGCACGGTGAGCGAGGCCGCCTATTTGCAGACGGACACCCACCTCACAGACAAGCTCACGCTAACGACCGGCATCCGCTACACGCATGAGCGCGAGCAGGTCGAGGTCAACACGCGCGATCCGGCGGCGGGCAACGCGCCGATCTACAACACCGCGCAGATCATCGGGCAGCCTGTCCTCTCGACCTACCGCTTCACGCCGAAAGTCGCAATCAGCTACCAGTTCCTGCCCGACTTTATGGTTTACGGCTCCTATGTGGACGGCTTCCAGGCCGGCGGCTGGAACGGACGCGCCAGCACTGCGGACGAGTTCACCAGCTTCGGTGTGGAGAAAGCGCAATCATGGGAACTCGGGTGGCGGTCGGAGCTATTCGACCGGCGCCTACGCTTCAACGGCACGTTCTTCTGGGTGAATTATAACGGTCTGCAACTCGCTAGCGCTGAGACGATCAACGGCGAGAACAC
>CAXUIR010000002.1:0-9750 GCA_964251005.1 uncultured Acetobacteraceae bacterium
GCTGATCCCCGGGCGCGGCATCGGCGGCGAGTACGCGGCGATCAACGCGGGGGTGGACGAGCTGATCCCGGCGCGGCTGCGCGGCGGGGTGTACCTCGCGATCAACGGCAGGTTCTGGGGGGGGGCCGCGGCCGGCGCCGAGCCGGCAGCCTGGCGCGCGCTGGGCCTGCGCCTGGGCGAAGCCTACCAGGTGGCCGACGACATCCGCGACGCCACCTGCTCGGCCGAGGCGCTGGGAAAGCCGGTGGGCCAGGACGCGGCGCACGGACGGCCGAACGCGGTGGCGCAGCTGGGGTTGGGCGGCGCGGTGGGCTGGCTGGAGGACCTGGCGAACCAGGCGGTGGAGTCGGTGCCGGCTTGCGCGGGGCAGAGCGCGTTGCGGAGTCATATCCTTAGCGAGACGATGCGATTGCTGCCGGTGGAGCTGGCGCAGAGTGCGGCTTGAAGAAAGCAAGCAGTTCTTTTTTGAAAAAATAACCAAAAAACTTTTGAGTCCTGGGGTATGCGTCTGCTGAACGGTCCGCGACAGCAGGGACAAAAGTTTTTTGCTTCTTTTTTTCAAAAAAGAAGGCCTTCCTCGCCTGAGTTCCGCGCCTGGGCCGCACGCTTCCCGCTCACTCGCCCGATCGCCCGCGCCCGCACTCGCGCTCTGTTCGATATCTGTGCCGGCTTCGTCTACGCGCAAATCCTTTATGCCTGCGTGCAGCTGCGTCTTTTCGAGATCCTCGCAGAGGGGCCGCAGACACCCGAAGCCCTTGCCGGCCGCATGCAACTTCCGCTGGACGGCGCCACGCGGCTGCTGGACGCGGCGGTTTCGCTGCGGCTGGCGGCCAGGCGGCGCGGCGGGCGCTACGGGCTAGGGCCGCTCGGCGCCGCAATGGTCGGCAACGACGCGGTCACCGCGATGGTGACGCACCACGCCATGCTCTACGCCGACCTCGCCGACCCGGTGGCGCTGCTGCGCGGCGAATCGGGGCCGACACGGTTGTCGGCGTATTGGGCGTACGCGCGGTCCGCCGCGCCCTCCGAATCGGCACCGGCACAGGTGGGCGGCTACACCACGCTGATGGCGGCGTCCCAGGCGCTGGTCTCCAACGAACTGCTCGATGCCTACAATGTGCGCCGGCATCGCGTCCTGCTGGATGTGGGCGGCGGCGACGGGTCGTTTCTGCAGGCGGCGGCGTCGCGTGCGCCCGGTCTGCGTGTGGTGCTGTTCGACCTGCCTGCGGTGGCTGACCACGCGCGGGCGCGTCTCGCGCAAGCGGGGTTGTCCGGGCGGGCGCGAACGGTGGGCGGCAGCTTCCTGACCGATCCGCTTCCCGCAGGCTGCGACCTGATCTCGTTGGTGAGGGTGGTGCACGACCACGACGACGCCGCGGTGCGTCACGTGCTGCACCAGGCCTGGCTGGCACTGCCCCCGGGCGGCACGCTGCTGCTGGGTGAGCCGATGGCGGCAACCAGCGGCGCCGAGCGGATGGGCGACGCGTATTTCGGCTTCTACCTGCTGGCGATGGGCAGCGGGCGGCCACGCAGCGCGGCGGTGCTGACGGCCATGCTGCAGGAGGCCGGCTTCCCGCGCGTTCGGCAGGCCGCCACGAGCACGCCGATGCTGACCAGCCTGCTGGTTGCCGAAAAAGCGTGACTGCCGCTCATTCGGCCGAACGGAACCGTCACATGTGTAAATCCTGATTGACAGCAGCCGATGTAAGGTTAGGCTTACATAGGCACAGGCAATCGAGCCGGATCGGACGAACGAGGGAGGCCACCATGCAGACAAACGCAGTCGTACTGAGCGGCCCCGAGCAACTGGCCGTCCGGACCATCGATCTGATGCCGCCTGATGCCGAGGACGTTGTTGTCGACATCGCCTGGAGCGGCATCAGCACCGGCACCGAGCGCCTGCTCTACACCGGCCGCATGCCGCCCTTCCCCGGCATGGGCTACCCGCTGGTGCCGGGATACGAATCGGTCGGCCGCGTGTGTAGCGCCGGCGACGGCACGCGGCTGGAGCAGGGGCAGCTCGTGTTCGTGCCGGGTGCCAACTGCTACGGCGAGATCCGCGGGTTGTTCGGCGGCACCGCCTCACGCGTGGTGACCAGCGGCGCGCGCGTGGTGCCGGTGCCCGACGCACTGGGCGAGTCGGCAAGCCTGCTGGCCCTGGCTGCAACGGCGCGACACGCACTCGCACTGCCCGGCGTGCCGCAGCCGGACCTCATCGTCGGGCACGGCACTGTCGGGCGGCTGCTGGCGCGCCTGGCCATCACCGCCGGCGCGCGGCCGACGGTGTGGGAGACCAACGCGGCGCGGCGCTCCGGTGCGGCCGGCTACGACGTCGTCGACCCGGCGGAGGACACGCGGCGCGATTACCGCTGCGTCGTCGATGCCAGCGGCAACGCCGACATCCTCGATCTGTCCGTGGCGCGGCTGGCGCCCGGCGGCACCATCGTGCTGGCGGGCTTCTACGACCGGCTCAGCTTCGCCTTTCCACCCGCCTTCATGCGGGAGGCGCGCATCCTGATCGCCGCGCAGTTCACGCCGGCGGACACCGCCGAGGTGCTGCGTCTGGTAGCGTGCGGCACGCTGTCGCTGGACGGGCTGATCACCCACCGCGCGCCGGCCGTCGACGCGGAAGATGCCTACAGGACCGCGTTTGCCGACGAACTATGCCTGAAAATGGTGCTCGATTGGAGAGACTTCGCATGAACGCAACCGTCAGCTCGACGCCCGCCGCACCGCAAATGAGCATGGCCGACGCGTTGCGCGCGGAAGCCTCCATCGAGCCGGACGCGGTGGTGACCGCGCCTGCGAAGAAGGAGACGCAGATCATCGCGATCTACGGCAAGGGCGGCATCGGCAAGAGCTTCACGCTGGCCAACCTCAGCTACATGATGGCGCAGCAGGGCAAGCGCGTGCTGCTGATCGGCTGCGACCCGAAGAGCGACACCACCAGCCTGCTGTTCGGCGGCCGGTCCTGCCCGACGATCATCGAGACCTCGTCGAAGAAGAAGCTGGCCGGTGAGGCGGTGTCGATCGGCGACGTGTGCTTCAAGCGTGACGGCGTCTACGCGATGGAGCTGGGCGGCCCGGAAGTCGGGCGCGGCTGCGGCGGACGCGGCATCATCCACGGTTTCGAGCTGCTGGAGAAACTCGGCTTCCACGAGTGGGGGTTCGACTACGTGCTGCTCGACTTCCTCGGCGACGTGGTGTGCGGCGGCTTCGGCCTGCCGATCGCGCGCGACATGTGCCAGAAGGTGATCGTGGTGGCGTCGAACGATTTGCAATCGCTCTACGTCGCCAACAACGTCTGCTCGGCGGTGGATTACTTCCGCAAGCTGGGCGGCAACGTCGGTGTTGCCGGCATGGTGATCAACAAGGACGACGGCACCGGCGAGGCGCAGGCCTTTGCCGACTCCGTGGGCATCCCGGTGTTGTCGGCCATTCCCGCCGACGACGACATCCGCCGCAAAAGTGCAAACTACGAGATCATCGGTACGCCGGGCGGACGCTGGGCGCCGATGTTCGAGCAGCTTGCAGAACAGGTGGCCGAAGCACCGCCGGTGCGCCCGAACCCGCTGACCCACGAGGACCTGCTGAACCTGTTCAAAGGTGACGCGGTCGGCCGCAACGTGGTGCTGGTGCCGGCGACAGAAACCGACATGTGCCCGGCCACGGTGAGCACCAAGGCATCGCTCGAAGTGATCTACGAGGGAGCATGAGCGTGGACGGTTCCATCCCTCCGGTGACCGACGGCGGCTGCCACGGCGGGCGCTCGCGCATGCTCGACGCGGCGCGTGCGGCCGGCAAGTCGGTGGCGATGGACGCGCTGATGGCAGACTACCCGCGCGGACCGCATGACCAGCCGCAATCGATGTGCCCGGCCTTCGGCTCGCTGCGCGTGGGTCTGCGAATGAAGCGGGTGGCAACCATCCTGTCCGGCTCTGCATGTTGCGTGTTCGGGCTGACCTTCACCTCGCATTTCTACGGCGCGCGGCGGAGCGTGGGCTACGTGCCGTTCAACTCGGAGTCGCTGGTCAAGGGCCAGCTCTACGAGGACATCCGCAACGCGGTTTACGAGACGGCCAAGCCGGCGGACTACGATGCGGTGGTGGTGATCAATTTGTGCGTGCCGACCGCGTCCGGCGTGCCGTTGGACCTGCTGCCGAAGCAGATTGACGGCGTGCGAGTGATCGGCATCGACGTGCCCGGGTTCGGCGTGCCGACGCATGCCGAGGCGAAAGACGTGCTGACCGGCGCGATGCTGAAATACGCTCGCAACGAGGCCGAGCAAGGACCTGTGGCGCGGCCGAAGACTTTGCAGGACCGGCCGACTGTGGCCATGCTGGGAGAGATGTTCCCGTCCGACCCGCCGGGCGTGGGCGCGTTGCTGGCGCCGATGGGTCTGGCGCTGGCGCCCACCCTGCCCTGCCGCGAGTGGCGCGACCTGTACGCTGCGCTGGATTGCCGCGTGGCCGCTGCGGTGCACCCGTTCTACACCGCGTCCCTTCGCGAGTTTCGTGCTGCCGGAAGGCCCGTTGTCGGGTCCGCACCTGTGGGCATGGACGGCACAGCGGACTGGCTGGCGGCGGTTGGTGCGGCCGCCGGCGTTGCCGCGGCGGACATTGACGCTGCGAAAGCGGCCGCGTTGCCGGCGATCCGCGCGGCGCTGCAGGCGAACCCGATCCGCGCGCGCATCACCCTGTCCGGTTACGAAGGTTCCGAGCTGCTGGTCGCGCGCCTGCTGATGGAAGCCGGCGCAGAGATACCGTATGTCGGCACCGCCTGCCCGCGCACCGAGTGGAGCGACGCTGACCGCGCCTGGCTGGAAGCACGCGGCACGCACGTGCAGTACCGCGCGTCGCTGGAACAGGATCTGTGGGCCATGCAGGACGTGCGGCCGGACCTGGCCATCGGCACCACGCCACTGGTGCAGAAAGCCAAGGAGCTCGGCATTCCCGCGCTGTACTACACCAACATGGTGTCTGCACGACCATTGTTCGGTGCAGCCGGCGCCGGTTCGCTGGCGGCTATCGTGGCGGCGCAGACGCGCGGCGCCGAGCGGTTCTCTCGCATGGTTTCATTCTTCGAAGGCGTAGGCACGGGAGATGCGTCCGGCTACGGCTGGCGCGGCAAGCCGGTGGAACCGACAGGCGCACGCGAACGCACGCGCAAGGCACGCCTTGCGCGCGCCAAGTCGCTCGAAGCGGTAGGGACGTAGGCGATGCTGGTGCTCGACCACGATCGTGCCGGCGGCTACTGGGGCGCGGTGTATGCGTTCTGTGCAGTGCGTGGCCTGCGCGTGCTGATCGACGGTCCTGTGGGCTGCGAGAACCTGCCGGTGACCGCCGTGCTGCACTACACCGACGGCCTGCCGCCGCACGAATTGCCTGTGATGGTCACGGGATTGTCGGAAGACAACCTCTCGATGGACGGCACAGAGGGCGCGATGCGCCGCGCGGCCGCCGCAGGCGACCCGGACTTGCCGGCGGTGGTGGTGACCGGCAGCATCGCCGAGATGATCGGCGGCGGCGTCACGCCCGAGGGCAGCAACCTGCTGCGCTTCATCCCGCGCACCATCGACGAGGACCAGTGGCAGGCCGCCGACCGCGCGATCTACTGGCTGTGGACGGAGTTCGGCTCGAAGAAGGCGAAGATCAAGCCGCGGCCTGCGCGTGCGGCGGGTGTCAAGCCGCGGGTGAACATCATCGGGCCGATCTACGGCACGTTCAACATGCCGTCCGACCTGGCCGAGATACGCCGGCTGGTGGAGGGTATCGGCTGCGAGGTGAACCTGACATTTCCGCTCGGCTCCCACGTCGAGGACGTGGCCAAGCTTCCGGACGCAGACGTCAACATCTGCATGTATCGCGAGTTCGGCCGCAAGTTGTGCGAAGCGCTAGACCGGCCTTACCTGCAGGCGCCGATCGGCATTTTTGCCACGACGAACTTCCTGCGCGCGCTAGGCGAACTTGCAGGCGTGGACCCCGAGCCGTTCATCGAAACCGAGAAGCACACCACCATCAAGCCGATCTGGGATTTGTGGCGCAGCGTTACCCAGGACTTCTTCGCCACGGCCTCTTTCGCCGTAGTGGCGACCGACACTTACGCGCGCGGCTTGCGTCAATTCCTCGAAGACGAAATGGGCGTTCCCTGCACTTTCAGCTTCTCGCGCACCGCCGGCACGAAGCCCGACAATGCCGCAGTTCGGCGTGCACTGAAGGCGACACCGCCGTTGGTGCTGTATGGCTCATTCAACGAGCGGATGTACTCAGCCGAACTCGGCGGGCGCTGCATGTTCATTCCCGCCTCCTTCCCCGGTGCGATCATCCGTCGCGCCACCGGCACGCCGTTCATGGGCTACGCAGGTGCGACCTGGATCGTTCAGGAATACTGCAACGCGCTATTCGACGCGCTGTTCCACATCCTGCCGCTCGGCACGGAGATGGACCGGGTGGATGCGACGCTCGCGCGCAGCGCCGAGTGGAACGCGCAGCCCTGGGACGACGACGCGCTGGGCCTGCTCGACGCGCAGGTGGAAAGCGAACCGTTCATCGTGCGCATCTCTGCCGCGAAGCGCTTGCGCGACCGGGTGGAGCAGGACGCACGCGACGCACGCGAAGGCCGAGTGACCTCGGCGAGGGTGCGGCAGTCGCTGCAAATGGCGGACGCATGATGGTGGCGTCCCGCCCGGAAGATCGGACGAGCTTGCAGGCTTCGCCTCGCTCGATCCCAAGAGGCCGACCGGCGCCGCCGGACGGAGAGCAGCCCTGCCGGCGGCAGGCCACAGGGTTCCCGGCCGCGCGGGATCAGCGCGGCGACAGACGGAGGTACTAGAACATGTCGGACGTCACAAGACGGCCCGTTGCCGCATCAGGGCTGACGGAAACCGAGGCCAAGGAATTCCACAGCATCTTCCTCACCAGTTTCATCGGGTTCGTGGTGGTTGCCATCATCGCGCACTTCCTGGTGTGGCAGTGGAGGCCGTGGCTGCCTGGCCCGAACGGCTACACCACCTCGATGCTGGACGGCGCGCAGCATGCGATGTTCACCGTCCGCTCGATGCTGACCTAAGAGGGGCCCCGAATGTTTCGCATCTGGTTGCTGTTCGACCCGCGCCGCGTGCTCGTGGCGCTGTCGATCTTCCTCTTCGTGTTGGCGCTGCTGATCCACTTCATCCTGCTCAGCACGGACCGGTTCAACTGGCTGGAAGGACCGCATCACGGCGCGGTCGCCCAACAGCTCGCCCCGCTGCCATCGGGCACCAAGTAGCGTAGCTGCTTTGCTGGCGGCGGTCCGAGCGGCCGCCGCCGACACAGCATGTCACGGACACACACGTCAGGCGGAGAGGGTCGATCGATGGCTATGCTGAGTTTTGAGGGAAAGTACCGCGTCCGCGGTGGCACCCTGGTCGGTGGCGACCTGTTCGACTTCTGGGTCGGCCCTTTCTACGTTGGGTTCTTTGGTGTTGCCACCATCTTCTTCTCCCTCCTAGGCACGGTGCTGATCCTCTACGGCGCGGCACTCGGTCACGTTTGGAACATCTGGCGCATCAACATAGCGCCGCCCGACATCAGTTACGGGCTCGGTTTCGCGCCGATCAAGGAAGGCGGGCTTTGGCAGGCGATCACGATCTGCGCGATCGGCGCTTTCTCCAGCTGGGCCCTCCGACAAGTCGAGATCTCGCGCAAGCTCGGCATGGGCTACCACGTGCCGTTCGCTTTCAGCGTGGCCATATTCGCCTACGTCTCTCTGGTGGTGATCCGCCCCGTGCTGATGGGCGCCTGGGGTTATGGGTTTCCCTACGGCATCCTCAGCCATTTGGACTGGGTGTCGAACACCGGCTATCAATACCTGCATTTCCATTATAATCCCGCTCACATGCTGGCGGTCTCGTTTTTCTTCACCACAACTCTCGCACTCTCGTTGCACGGCTCGCTCGTGCTCTCGGCCGCCAACCCCGGCCCGGGTGAGGTGATGAAGACGGCCGAGCATGAGAACACGTTCTTCCGCGACATCATCGGCTACTCCATCGGCACCCTCGGGATCCACCGTTTGGGACTGTTCCTAGCACTGTCCGCAGGATTCTGGAGTGCCATCTGCATCATCATCAGCGGCCCGTTTTGGACTGCCGGTTGGCCGGCGTGGTGGGGCTGGTGGCTGAACCTGCCGATCTGGAAGTAGCTAATCCGGCAATGTAAGAACCGATAAAGAGGACGCGCCGTCATGGCCGAGTATCAAAACATCTTCACCCGCATCCAGGTGCGCGGGCCGATCTACGCCGGCACGCCGCTGGAAGGCAGCGCAGCTTTCGGACGCGGCGGCGTGCCGAGCTTCAACCACCTGTTCGGCCGTCTCGGCGACGCGCAGGTCGGTCCCATCTACCTCGGCACGACCGGCTTCGCCGCACTGATCTGCGGCTTCATCGCATTCGAGATCATCGGCCTGAACATGTGGGCGTCGGTTGGTTGGGATCCGATACAATTTGTCCGTCAACTTCCCTGGCTGGCGCTCGAACCCCCAGCCCCCAGCTACGGATTGCATTTTCCGCCGCTGGCACAAGGTGGCTGGTGGCTGATGGCTGGCTTCTTCCTGACCACGTCTATTTTCCTGTGGTGGGTGCGGATCTACCGCCGCGCCCGCGCGCTTGGCCTGGGCACCCACACGGCGTGGGCGTTCGCCGCGGCAATCTGGCTCTATTTGGTGTTGGGTTTCATTCGTCCGTTGCTGATGGGAAGCTGGGCAGAAGCGGTGCCGTTCGGCATCTTCCCGCACCTGGACTGGACCGCTGCGTTCTCGCTTCGCTACGGCAACCTGTTCTACAACCCCTTCCACATGCTCTCCATCGTGTTCCTGTACGGCTCGACGCTGCTGTTCGCAATGCATGCTGCCACCATTCTCGCGACGAGCCGTTTCGGCGCTGAACGCGAACTCGAGCAGATTTCTGACCGCGGCACGGCCTTCGAGCGCGGCGGGCTGTTCTGGCGCTGGACGATGGGGTTTTGTGCAAGCGCCGAATCCATCCATCGCTGGGCGTGGTGGTTCGCGGTGCTTTGCCCGCTGACTGGCGGCATCGGCATCCTTCTCACCGGCACCGTCGTGGACAACTGGTACCTCTGGGGCACGCATCACGGCCTGGTACCAAGCTATCCGCAGACCTGGGGCACTGTTGTCGATCCCGCCACTCTTCCGGGAGCACCGAAATGAGCGACAACATCACCAAGGGGATACTCTACGGACTAGGCTTGGTCGGTGTCACCGCAGGCTCGCTTCTCGGCATCACCACGTTGCTGAGCATGAATCACCCGCCGGTAGTCACCGTGCAGCGTGGCTTTCGCGGCACGGCGATGGACCAGCTTTATACGCCGGCAGCATTGAATGACTCGGCAGCGATACAGGCAAAAATCCCGCGCAGCTTGCCACCTGCCAGTCCGGCAGGCGTGAAAGCGTCTGTCGCCTACAAGAACGTTCACGTGCTGGGCAACCTCAGCGTAGGCCAGTTTACCAGGCTGATGGTGTCGATAACCAACTGGGTGGCGCCCAAGCAGGGCTGCGCCTACTGCCACAACGTCGCCAACATGGCTGATGACGGTAACTACACCAAGGTTGTGGCCCGCCGGATGCTGCAGATGACGCAGAACATCAACGGCAACTGGCAGAGCCACGTGCAGAACGTCGGTGTGACCTGCTACACCTGCCATGGTGGCAACCCGGTGCCAAAGAACATATGGTTCAGCAACCCGGCAAGCCAGGCGA
>CAXUIR010000002.1:9760-17638 GCA_964251005.1 uncultured Acetobacteraceae bacterium
ACAACCGGGATGGCGCATCCGACGCAGCTGATCAACTACTCGTCTCTGCCCTACGACCCTTTCACGCCCTACCTCGAGCATGATTACAAGATACGCGTCCAGGGAGAAAACGCGTTGCCCGTCAGCAACGACTCCAGCATCAAGGAAACCGAGTGGACCTACGCACTGATGATCCACTTCTCGCAGTCGCTCGGCGTAAACTGCACCTATTGTCACAACAGTAGAGACTTCGGCAACTGGGCGGACAGCTCACCGGCGCGGGTGAATGCGTGGTATGGCATCCGCATGGTACGCGACATCAACAACAACTTCATGGATCCGCTGAACGGCGTCTTCCCGTCCTACCGCAAAGGCGCCGCCGGTGACAGCCCGAAGGTCTACTGTGCGACGTGCCACCAGGGCATCTACAAGCCGCTTTACGGTGTCAGCATGCTCAAGGGTTTCACCACTGAGTTGGGCGGCCCGCCGGTGAGTAACGCTGCTTACAAGGAACCACCTGGTCTGCCGACCGGGGCCACCGCGACCGCTACGACTCGACACCTCTCTCGCCCTTGAGCCCGCTCGACACACCTGCTCCTTCCGTCTCTCCGGTGGCGCCGAGCCTAACGGGCGCTCCGAAATAGAGTAGCGCGGGCCTGCCTAGTTCGGCAGGCTCGTACCAGCATCCACCCAGATTTCGGCACGTATTAGTGGCAAGGCGCTCCTCATCGATACTGCGTGCTAGCCGACCTGCGGTGTTGTAGTGCAGAGGGATGGAAGCTTCAGCAGAGTCCAGCTAGGATCGGACACACTATGGGGTGGGTGTGTGATGAAGGTGAACGTGAGACACGTGATGGCGGTAGTCGTCGCCATCATTGTTACTGCTGCAGGCGTGATCGCTGTCTTTGAGTATGGACAGCCGCCGCTTTCCTCACCCGTCCCGGCAGTCGCGTTGCCTAAACCCGTGCAGCAGCCGGCGCCGACACGCAGCCAGCAGCCACCGGCAGACTGCCACCTGCCCGGCCCTGCGCCAGCCATGCCCGACGGTCACACGGCCGATGTCGGCAGCATGCAGGAAGGACACGACAACATCCAAGCCTTTGTCCTGCAACTGGAAGCCTATCAGGCTTGTCGGAACAACCAGATCGACCACGCAGCCGTCACCGTGCCCGTCGCGCAGAAACAAACCTGGCTCGACCAAGGAAACGACGCGGTGGATCAAGCGAACGCACTAGCGCAGGCATTTGCTGCGCAATTGCGTGTGTTCAAGGCGAGAAAGACGAGCAGGTAGTTCGGGAGGATACTTAAGGGCGTGCGTAGTCTAATCCAAGGACTACTACCAACGGGCCTGGAGATTGACCGTTGCGAAGCAAGCAAGGCCTTCTTTTTTGAAAAAAAGAAGCAAAAAACTTTTGTCTCCGCTGTCGCGGACTCATCCGGCGAGCGCGCGACAGCGGAGACAAAAGTTTTTTGGTCCTTTTTTCAAAAAAGGACTGCTTGCTTTCTGTGAGTCAGCATCAAGGTCCGTTGGTATAACTACGCGAACTCAAGTTTCGGATTGAACATCGCACCAATACGGAGGTCTTTAAGACGCATAATCATCGTCTAGCCTGTCCGCATGAAAAAAAGGCGGCTACTTTGTGACCTCACGTCATCTCGCTCGCACATCCCACAGTAAAGTCCATGTCGCACCAGAACGCGTGTGCGGCTGTCACCACCAGCTTTCCATCCTGTATGACGCCCAGCCCGAGGTCACGCACGAACGGCAAGCTATCCAGCTCGTGGAGCTCCAGTCGCCATTGGCCGCTAAGCAGGCCAAAAGAGCGAAGCGTGTTGAGCACGAGTGACCCGCCAAGAAGCGCCTGATAACAGGCAATCTCCGCTTTATCGGCTGAACGGAACTGCTTGAGGTAGAAGACCGGCACTGGCAACCCGTGCGAACCAAGTACTGCGGTGGTGTCCGGGTGGCTAAGCAACGCATCCAGCAGGCTGTTCTCTGCACGCGCACATAGGAGCCTGAAGACTTCCACGGCCGCTACGTCCACGCCCATGAACGTCAGGCCAGTTCCGTTGAGCAACAGCACCTGCTGCGAACGCGCGTGCTCCTGCTGGTCGAAACGCCCGATGGCCAAGGCGGACACGTCGAACGGACCACCGGTGCGTGGCCCGGCCGGGATCGCAATCGTGGCGAAGATTTTCGGGAAACCCCAAATCTCGCGACCTGCTGCCGCGGCGAATGGGTTGTCGACGAACAAGTAGGCAGGCACCCACGCGATTCGGTCAGGCACCGTAGCGCCGTCTGCGTAGCTGCCTGCCAGCAGCCAGAAGCCGATGTCGGTCTCCGACATCGTGCCTTCCGCTGCGTAGGGCGGCCTTACGACGGATAGGTTGTCTGCGCGCACGATCGTCAGGAAAACGTGGTCGAGCATCACCCGGAAACGCTGCCGTCCCGCGACCTTGTTGTAGGACCTGTCGAGAAAGTCTTGGCAACGTGCCACCTCCGCGGGGATCGCAAACGCGTAGAATTCGGTATTGCGTCCTATGTCGGGGGCCGGCGGCAACGATGTCCATCCGCCGTAGTCGGCAAAGCTCGCAGTCATGGCGGCTCGCTCCAAACCTAACAGGACGGTCCATAAAGCGTTCGGCTGCAGGCGACCGGGATCGCCACGCCTGACAACGCGGAGGCGGCAAGTAGCCCGGACATCACCGCCACCTCGACACAGCCGGCGTTGATCTCTGGTACAAGTGTCCAATCGCCCGCGAGGAAGAGGTTCGTGTAGCCAGAACCGCCGGGCGCCATACGGTATTGCAGCGTGCCAGGCAGGCTCAGCACGTAACGCTCGCCAAGGGTGATGTTGGCGCGCCAATATTGTTCATCCAGCCGCGCAGGGCCGGTTAGCTCCTTTGGTGAATAGAGCAGGGTCCAGTCGAAATCATCGCTTTTACCGATCGCCGGCCAGAGCGTGTGAAGCCACGATGTCATCCACGCCTGCGAGGATGCGCGCACGGCAGCATCGGCCGCGCGTGGATCGTCCGGCGCGGCATCGTCGGCCATCACCGCGCAGAAATACGCAACCGCCTTGGGTCCGTCCGCCGGCCAGGCCTCTGCCGGCAGCAACTGTGACATGTCGGCAAACGTGTCGAGCGGCGGCTGGCAATTGATCACCACCGGCCCCGCAGACCCACCCTGTCGCTGATCCGGTGCGACGAACGGACCACCAAGCGTGTGCACCTCCTTTGTCAGCCAAAGCTGCACGCCCTGTGTGCGCACCGTCTTGAGGTGGCCAACCATGTCTGACCACGAAGCTGCGCGCTTGGCATCTGTCGGCTCGTGCAGCAGTCCGGCACAGATGTTGCCGAGTGCTCCTATGGGAATGCCGAGAACGACGTGGTCGAAATCCCGTCCGCGCGAGAGGCGCAACTTGGCCGAGGGCACCGATTGCATCACTCCGCTTTCGAAGTTGACGGAGTCTGCCTGCAACGTCGGGCCTCCCGCCAACTGGTCCCACAACGGCGTGCTCGGCCAGCAGCCGATCCCACCCACTGTCACCAGCGGCTGGTACTCGTCGAGGCCCGTCCGCAACGCCGCCTGTTCGTCGATCAGAACCGCCCCTACCGACGTGCCGTCCGGCGTCGGCTCCAGCCCCGTCACCTGGTGGAAGAAACGGAAACGCACGCCGCGCCGCTTCAGCAATTCGTAGATCGGGGTGAACAGCGTGTCGCCGAACCCGGCCGTCGCCTTGAAGAAAAACGCGCCGTGATACGTCATCGCCAGGCGCATCAATCCCTGCGTCGCACAGCAGGCCGACATGCTTGGCGTGGCGCGCGAGCCGTCCTTGAACCCGAACGTGTAGTCGTACACCGCGCTGATGATCGGGTTTTCCTTCTCCGGGTCAAGCGCGCCGCGGTATTGCAGGAACTCGCGTAGTTCGAACTTGTCGATGGCGATTAACCCATCGGAGAGACAGTTCTCCAACACGATGCCGAGCACCAGGCGCGCGGCCAGGTCGCCCAGCAGGAACGCGCGTTCTATCTCGACCGGCAGCGTCTGGCAGGTGTAGTTCTCTCGTGCCAGGCTGCGATAGGCCCCCAGCAATCCGGTGAGGCCTCTCTCTGCCACCGACCGCGCCTCGCCGGTAGCATACGCGCAGTCTGTGGCAAACGCATCTGCAAGGTCCAGCAGCGCGTGATGGCACGAGGCCGTAGCAGGCGAAGGCTGCGGAAGTGCCGCCTGCACGTCGGGCGCCAACTGCAGGACCACTTGGGTTGCCTCGGATTGATGCTCGCCCTGCCAGCAGTCCGCATAGATCGTGTGTGTGGCGCCCACGAACGCTATCAGCCGGCTCAACAACTCGATCAGGCTCGGCATCACCGGGTCGGGGTCCCACAAGTCGTCCTTGCCGGGAAACAGCGCAGGGTCGGCATCGGGCTGAAACCAGAGAGGCCAGTCCAGCCAATCACCCTCGTGCAGTTGCGCGTAGTGGATCATGTTCTGGCGCACAAACATGTCGGTGAGGGTCGCGAGCTTCGTCCCAAGCGGACGGGCCAACCTCTTCATCACCACGCGCATCATTGTGAAAGCGTTGATGTAGAAGCCAGCCCAGATGTGCAGGCCATGCTCTTCAATCCGCTGGCCCATCGTGGCGTTGCGGCCGCTCGCCGTCTTGCCGCCCAACCGCCAGCCCTGCTGATAGACGGTGATCTCGTAGCGCTCGCCGTGCGGGTCGACCTCGCTGAGCGCGAAGGCGGCACTCATCGCACCCATGCCGCCGCCGAGGATGGCGATCTTCGTTCTAGCTTCTGACATCATGACATGCCATCAGAGAAACCAGCGTTCTTTCTCAACGATACAGAAAGTCTCAGGCCCGCCGCTCGCTTTCAAAAGCCACGTCCCTAGACCGCTCGAGCAACGAGTCACCGCCGTCCAGGACAAGTATCTGGCCGTTCAACGAGGACGTCTCTAGCACGTAACGGCAGGCATCCGCCAGTTCTTCCGGTGTAGAACTGCAACCTAGCGGCGGAGCTTTCCACGCACGATCAAAACCAGCCTGCGTTTGCTTGCCGCTCCGCAAGGTGATCCCGGGCGCTATACCGCACACACGCACCTGCGTGTGCGCAAGCGCCTGCGCCAACAACCGGGTGGCGCCTGCCATCGCCATCTTTGCCACGGTGTAGCTGAAGAAGTCCGGATTGGGCGCCGTCACCTTGTGGTCCAGCATGTTGATCACGCAACCGCCGCCCGCGCCGCAAAAACGCGCGAAATCCTGCGTCAGAAACACCGGCGCTTCCAGGTTCGGGCGCAGATGTACATCCCACGTAGCCGGATCCATCATCTGCAGACTGTCGTAGCGGAAGCTGCTGGCGTTGTTCACCAGCGCGTCGAGCAGTCCAAACCGCCGCGTGCACTCGGGAACCAGGCGCATCGTCTGGGAACGGTCCGACAAATCCGCCTGCACCGTGTCGCAGCATCCCCCGGCAACGCGCACCGTCTGCGCAAGAGCCGCCGCGTCCTGGCCCGAGCCGTTGTAGTGCACCACAACGTGCCAGCCATCACGGCCCAGCGCGCGTGCCACCTGCGCACCGATCCTGCGCGCACCGCCGGTAATGAGCACCCGCCTCATTCGCCACGGACGCGGTAGAACTCCACACCCACCGCGGCCACCTCGTTAAACACGTCAGGCTTCATCACGGATACGCGGCAGGCTTGCACACGTGAGTCTTCGAAACACACGCTGACGAGTTCCTCCGCAAGCGTTTCCAGCAGCTCGGTGTGCGACCGCGCCGGCCAGGCGCGGATCGCCGCACGCACCCTATCGTAATCGATGAAGCCTGCTGCAGCGTCGTGTGGTGCCAGCATGTCCACGTTCACCAGCAGGCGCGTAGGTCGCTCGGGATGGCGCTCCCATTCGTGCAGTCCCACCTGCGCCTCAGTCTGCACGTCGCGCAGCACAACCCGCACGTGGCTGCGCAGCGGGTCGAACACTTGGTTCATGGGAACACCTGCTGAAAACGGCCGGGTTAGGTTACATTCGTTGGAGGAACTGGCGAGTATCAAGGCAAGGCAAGGCAAGCGGTTCTTTTTTGAAAAAAAGAACCAAAAAACTTTTGTCTCCTTGGGCGCGCGGTACGGAACCGCCACGATCACAGGGATAAAAGTTTTTTGCTGCTTTTTTTCAAAAAAGCAGGCCTTGCTTCTTGCTAGGTATCAGGTGTCAAACTTCTTGCCGCTGGCAATAATCGGCAACGCTGGCTGTGCCAGGCTTCGCGCACGAGGCGAGGGTGTTTCGACTACCAACGTCTCTACAACGTTTGCTCTCGGGACCGAAGTTCATCCAATCCCAGACAGGAATCAGCTTGTTAGGTCTGTCACCGATCAGGCTTTCGGAACACTGGCATGCGCGCCCGTTCAAAAAGCCGACTTGGTGAGACCCTCGACAACCGGAGCCAAACGGACCCACTCACACGTCAATCCGAACAGCCAAGCCACCGGTCACGTCGTGATCACCTGGCAGTCACCACGCCAACCAAACGCAAATCGGGCTTTCACCGCGCACCTAGAAGCCGGTGAACCCGACTGCAGGGTTCGGCGTCCCTCGCCCGACTGCCACCACCTGCTTCGCAGGCGCCGACTTTGCCGAAGCGCGCACCACTTTCGCCTTGCCCGGCTTCTGCACCGAGGCGGTCTGCACCGGGCGCGAGGCGGTCACGTTGGTGCGCAACGACAGCAGCAGGAAGGTGATGTCGTTGCGGTTCAAATCGATCGCTGCGTCCGTCGGCGTCTGGCCGAGCACGTTGTGGGCATCCAGCTGCGCACCCCGGCTCACCGCGTCCTTGGCGGCGGCCAGGTCGCCGCGGGTAATCGCGTCGAACAACGCGTCGTTGGGCGACATCTCTGCGGCCAGCTTGTCGGCAGGCACCACCGGCGCGTCCGGATCGCTGACAGCTCCGGGGATCGCCGGCGGCGGCGCAGCCGGCTTGTCGTCCTTCTTACCCGAATCCTGGCTGTCGTCGGGGTTGCTCCGGTGCGGCAGGCCCGAGCCGCCACCGCCGTAGGAGGGGTTACCACTCATGTTCGGCAAGCCGGCGGACGTTGGACCCACCTGCGCCAAGGCTGGCACGGCGAGCAGGCACAGACAGGACACGAGGAGCAGCTTCATGGCGACGTGTCTAGCACAGGCGGAAACGACTGGAACGTCAAAGTTCCATTCGGAAAGGATTTTTCAGGCTGGCCGCAGCAGAAAGAAAGCAAGCAGTTCTTTTTTGAAAAAAAGAACCAAAAAACTTTTGCTTCCTCAGGTACGCGCCGGCTGCCTATTCCGCGACAGCCGTGACAAAAGCTTTTTGCTTTTTTCTCGAAAAAGAAGGCCTTGCTTGCCTTCACTGTGCCTCTCGCCGCCAAGCCGCGACGATCAGCCCCAACAGCAACGGCAATGCCAACCAAGCCGGCAGCAGCGGCACCGTCGCTACGCCAGTCACCAAATGCGCCCCGCGTGACCGCAGGCCAACCCAGCCTGGCCCGGCTGCCACGTCCCCGTCGCCCACCCTCCGCAATTCCGGCACCCCGCGCCCCAGCCAGGCCACGCCGCCGCCCGAGTCGGCCGCCAACTTGCGCACTGAGTCCGCCGTCGCCCGCAAATCCGCGTATTCCAGAGGGTTGTCCAAGCCGACCGCGGCGTAGGCCAAATGCGTGCCGTCGCTCACCTGCCAGACGCCAGGCGCGGGCGCGTCCAGGCTGGCGGTGGCGCGGCCGGCCCCGGCCGGTGCCAACACCAGGTTGCGCGCGGTTCCCTCCGGCGGCGTCACGCTGACCGTGCCAGCCGCGGTGCCGGTCACCGACCGGCGCTCCACCAGCAGGTGGCCGCCCTGGATGCGGGCGGTCAGCCTTTCCTCGTCCAGCTC
>CAXUIR010000002.1:17648-21465 GCA_964251005.1 uncultured Acetobacteraceae bacterium
CTCCACGGTCAACGCACCATTGTCCACCGAGGCGGTCAGCGCTTCTTCTTCCAGCGCCGGCTCCTTCATCAGCCAGTGCGCCACCCGGCGCAGCAGCTCGGCCTGCGGGCCGCCGCCGCCGCCGCGCTGGGATGCCTGGCCACGCGACCACAACCATATCTGGTCGGACATCAGCATCGCCGCGCGGCCCTGCCCCACGTGGTCCAGGATCAGCAGCGGGCGGTTGCCAGGGCCGGTCATCAGCACCTGGCCGTGCACGTCCTCCGAGCCGATGGTGCGGTACCACGGTCCCCAGCCGGGGTTGGCCGGGTCCTGGGTCAGCCCTTCCGTCACCGGGTGGCGGGTGCCCAGCTCGGTCACTTTGGGCGTAAAGGCACCGTTTATCACGCCGTCTCCGGCGCTGTCGCCGGACGGATCGGCGCCCTGGGTTTCCGCGCCCTGCGGCGCGTGGGCGGGCAGCACGTCGCCCAGCGGCGTCTGGTCCAGGCTGCGGCTGCCGGCGAACTCGGGCCCTACGGCCAGCAGCAGCGCGCCGCCGCGGCGGACGTAGTCGGCGATGTTGGCGAGGTAGACGTGCGGCAGGATTCCGCGGTCGGTGAAGCGGTCGAGGATGATGAGGTCGAAGCCGGACAGCTTCTCCTGGAACAGCTCGCGGGTGGGAAAGGCGATCAGCGCCAGCTCGTTCAGCGGCGTGGTGTCGTCCTTCTCCGGCGGCCGCAGGATGGTGAAGTGCACCAAATCCACCGCGGGGTCGGATTTCAGCAGGCGGCGCCAGGTGCGCTCGCCCTGGTTCGGCTCGCCACTGACCAGCAGCACGCGCAACCTGTCGCGCACGCCGTTGATCTGCACCACGGTCTGGTTGTTCAGCGCACTGGCCTCGCCGTGCACCGGGTCGCTGGCCAGCTTCACCAGCAATGGCCCGACGCGGGTGATCTCGACCGGAATGGTCTGCACCTCGCCCGACGTCACCTCGCTGCGTACCGGCGACGCCCCGCCCACCTGAACCGTCAGGTTGGCATCCCCCGCCGGCGCCGAGCCCGGCGGACCCAGATCCTCCACCACCACGCGCAGGTTCAGCGTGTGGCCGACGATGCCGTAGCCGGGCGCCTCCAGCACCCGCACCCGGCGGTCCCACTCCTCGCCCTGCGCGGGCACCAGCATGTTCAGCGGTGCCGCCAGGTTGCTGGCGTCGGGCGGCAGGTCGTGCACCTGGCCGTCGGTGATCGCGATGGTGCCGGCCAGCCGGTTGGCGGGGATGTCGGCCAGCGCTTGCTTGATGCCGGCCCACAGCAGCGTGCCGTCGTGGCCGCTCTCAGGCACGGCCACGCGGCGCAGTTCCAGGCCGGGCAGCCGTGCTGCTTCGGCGGCGATCACGTCGGCGGCGTGGGCGGCCAGCTTGGCGCGGTCACCCACCTGCATGGAGGCGGAGTTGTCCACCACCAGCAACGCAATGTCGGACAAGCCCTGCCGCGTCTCCTGCACCAGCGTGGGCCCTGCCAGCCAGCCGAGCAGCACGGCAAACGCGGCCCCACGCCAGACTGCGCCGCGGGCGCGCCGCCACAGCCCGATGCCGGCGGCCAGCACGCACAGCGCGGCGAGCACCACCAGCAGCCACGCCGGCAGCACCGGCTCCAGCCGCAGGGCGGAGAATGCCTGGTTCATCATCGCGCTAACCGCTCCAGTGTCGCCGGCACGCGCAGCGGATGACGCGTCGTCACCGTCCCACCGCTTCAGGATCACCGGCGCACGCAGGCTGGTCGCCCGTGATCAGCCGAGATGGCCGCCAGCGAGAAAGCAAGGCCTTCTTTTTCGAGAAAAAGAAGCAAAAAGCTTTTGTTACGGCTGTCGCGGATTCTTCCGCAGCGTACCCTCTAAGGAACAAAAGTTTTTTAATTCTTTTTTTCAAAAAAGAACTGCTTTCCTTACGTGCACCGGTCAATGTCTCGGGCGGCTGGTATAACTGCCCCAACCGCTCCGGTGTCGCCGACACGCGCACCGTGCTAACCGCGCCAGTAACGCCGGCGCGCGTCACTGTCCCAACCGCTCCAGGATCGCCGGCACGTGCACCTGGTCGCCTTTGTAGTTACCGGTCAGCGCGTACATTACCAGGTTCACCCCGAAGCGGAACGCCAGCGTGCGCTGCCGCGCGCCGCCGGGGATGGTGGCGTAGAGCGGCTGGCCGTCCTCGTCCTCCGCCCAGGCCGCCGCCCAGTCGTTGGAGCCCACGATCACCGGGCTGACGCTGTCGTTGCTGCGGTCTTGCTCCTGCTGTACCCACACTGTGTCGCCGTCGTATCGGCCGGGAAAGTCGGTCAGCAGGTAGAAGGCGTGTGCGAGCACATGCGCCGAGGTCAGCGGCGTCAGCCGCGGCACGTCCAGCCCACGGCCGATGCGGCGCAGCGCGGACGCGGTGTCCGGTGCCGCGCCGGCGCCGGACCCCTCGGCACTGGCGTCGCCGCCGCGCAGGTCGATCACCACGATGCCGCCGTGACGCATGTAGTCGTTCAGCGCGGCGATCGCGGCAGGCGAGACGGTGGCGTCCGCCGTCACCGGAAAATACAGCAGCGGGAAAAAGCCGAGGTCGTCGTGGCCGGGCACCACGCCCACCGGCTCGGCCAGCACCGCAGCGGTGCGGCCGTTCACGTAGTCCGACAACCCGGCCAGGCCCTGTTTGGAGACGGTGTCCACCTGCGTGTCCCCGGTCACCACGTAGGCAAGATGGGTGGCCAGAGCCGGGCTGTCCGCCGCGCGCGCCGGACCGGTGCAGACCAGCGCGGAGGCACCCACCAGCCACACGGCAAGCACCGCCACGCCCGGCCGGAACGCGCCGTCCAGCAGGCCGCGCAGGCGCAGGGTCAGCAGCATGTCCAGCGCCAGCAGCCCCACCGCGAGCGCGATCAGCCACGGCCCGACCGGCCGTTCGCGCGGCGCCGCGTCCAGGGAGAGCGCCGACGCGCCAGGAATCGCCGCCATCGCCTCCAGAGCCAGGTTCGCGCCGCCGATGTTGAGTGCGTGACGGTCGCGCTCCGGCCCGTACAGACCGGGCGGGTGCGAGGCCGAGGGCATCAGGTGGCCGATGTCGCGCGCGCTCACCGGGTGTGCCGCCGGCAACGGCGCGCCCAGCACGCCGGAGCCGTCCAGCGACAACGCCGGCGCCAGCATGCGCGCGTCGTCGGTTACCGCCACGCCGGCAGAGCGCTGCACCAGCCGCCCGAGCATGTCCACGAACAGGCCGGAGAGCGGCAGGTTGGACCAGTCCGCGTTGGCCACGATGTGGAACAGCACCACCTCGCCGGCGCCCAGATGCGAGGCGGTGACCAGCGGCGTGCCGTCAGATAGCCGCGCCCAGTCGGCCGGCGCCGGCGTGGCAGACGGGTCGGCCAGCACCTGGCGGTTGACGCTCACCTCTGCGGGCACGCGCAGGCCGGCGAACGGCGAGCCGTCGGGGAAGGCTGCGAGGTGCGCCGGCTGGCTCCACGACATCGCCCCGCCGAGCTGGCGGTCGCCGGACAGCAACCGGCCGGGCAACAGCGGGTCCGCGGTGCTGTCGGCCGGGCTGTCGGTGTCGGACGCGGCGTCCGGCGCGGGTGCCAGGCCGGTGCTGGCGAAGCGCAGCAACAGCCCGCCCTGCTTCACCCAGGCGACGATCTTCGCCGAGTCGTCCGGTGATAGCGACGCGCCGGTCACCACCAGCATCGACAGCTTGCGCGACAGCAGGTCGGACACGCTGCCGTGCCGCAGCTCGGTGATCGGCGAGAGCGCCCGCTCCAGGTAATACTGTCCGCCCAGCAGCGGCGTGTCCGACCCGGTGCCGCCG
>CAXUIR010000003.1:0-4089 GCA_964251005.1 uncultured Acetobacteraceae bacterium
TCGGAGCAAAAGTTTTTTGCTTCTTTTTTTCAAAAAAGAAGGCCTTCCTTGCCTGGCGAGTGTCAGCCTCGACACGAGCCGCTCTGTCGGGGCGTTCGCTTCGAAACTCGAAGCCGCCGGTCTTTGCAAAAAGAACTTCTTGCCTTCCCTCCTTGGCGCTCCACCCCGCAACGGTTAGGAAGGCAGCCTGCCGGCGAGACGCGCCGGCGTGTGACTATCAGGACACCATGCCCCGCGCTCCTTTCTCCGCGTCCAGTTTCGTCGTTCTTCTGATGGCCCTGGCCATGTCCGGCTGTGGCGGCGACAGCAACAGGGGGTCGGCCAAGCCGCTGGCCAACGCGGAGTTCGCCGACCCGAACGGGCTGCCGCCGCCGATCGTGCCCGGGCGCGGCCAGACCAACGCGCAGCAGGAGGCCAACAGCGGCCTGCAGGTGAACAAGTACCTTTGGCGCGGCTCGTTGGACATCTTGCGCTTCATGCCGTTCGCCTCGACCGACCCGTTTGGCGGCGTGATCGTGACCGACTGGTACCAGCCGCCGACGACCACCGGCGAGCGCTTCAAGGCGATGGCCTACGTGCTGGGCCGCGAGCTGCGTGCCGACGGCTTGAAGGTGACCATATTCCGCCAGACGAGAGAGGGCGGCGGTCAGTGGGAAGACGCGCCCGTCAACCCCGCAACTGCCACCGACATCGAGAGCAAGATCCTCGCCCACGCTCGCGAATTGCGAGCCCAAGGCACTCAGTAGCAAAAGTTTTTTGCTTCTTTTTTCAAAAAAGAAGCGCTTCCTTCTGGTAAGTCTTTGTCGATGAACGAAGTCTCTCCCGCCGCAGTCTACGACTTTGCGAATTCTGAGCCCGCCTGGCAACGCGCCTGGGACGAAGCCGGCTGTTTCGCGGTAGACGACATCCCCGCGAGCGATCGCCCGAAATACTACGTGCTGGAGATGTTTCCTTATCCCAGCGGCAAGATCCACATGGGCCACGTGCGCAACTACACGCTGGGCGACGTGGTGGCGCGCTACAAGCGGGCGCGTGGCTACCAGGTGCTGCATCCGATGGGGTGGGACGCGTTCGGCCTGCCGGCGGAGAACGCGGCGCGGGAGCGTGGGGTGCATCCCGGCGCGTGGACGCGGGCCAACATCGCGGCAATGCGGGCCGAGCTGAAGCGGATGGGGCTGTCGATCGACTGGCGGCGCGAGTTCGCCACCTGCGACCCGGAGTATTACGGCCAGCAGCAGCGGCTGTTTCTGGCGTTCCTGGCGGCGGGGCTGGCGGAACGCCGCGAGTCGTTCGTCAACTGGGACCCGGTGGACGGAACGGTGCTGGCCAACGAGCAGGTGATCGACGGGCGTGGCTGGCGGTCCGGCGCGCTGGTCGAGAAGAAGAAGCTAGCCCAGTGGTCGATGCGGATCACCAAGTTCGCGCCGGAGCTGCTGGCCGCACTGGACGGGCTGGATAGGTGGCCGGAGCGGGTGCGCACCATGCAGGCCAAGTGGATCGGCCGCAGCGAAGGGGCGAAGCTGCGCTTTCCGCTGGCTGCGGCGGAGGCGGGGATCGCCGAGGTGGAGGTGTTCACCACCCGGCCGGACACGCTGTTCGGCATGTCGTTCGTGGCGTTGGCGGCCGAGCACCCGTTAGCGCTCGCCGTGGCGGCGCGCGACGCAGGAGCAGCGGCGTTCGTGGCGGAGTGCCGGGGCCTGGGCACCAGCGAGGTGGTGCTGGAGCAGGCGGAGAAGCGCGGCTACGACACCGGCCTGTCCGTGCGTCACCCGTTCCTGCCCGGTCACGTGTCCCCCGTGTGGATCGCAAACTTCGTGCTGATGGAGTACGGGACCGGCGCCATCTACGGCTGCCCGGCGCATGACCAGCGCGACCTGGATTTCGCCCGCAGATACGGCCTCCAGGTGCCTGTGGTGGTGGTGCCCGAGGGCGAGGACCCGGCCGGTTTTCAGGTTGGCGAGCGGGCGTTCGACGGGGCAGGGCGCATCGCCAACTCGGGGTTTCTCGACGGGCTGACCATCGACGCGGCCAAGCAGGCGGCGATCGGACGCCTGACGGAGATGGGCTGGGGCGAGAGCGTGGTGAACTGGCGCCTGCGCGACTGGGGGGTCAGCCGGCAGCGCTACTGGGGCTGCCCCATCCCGGTGATCCACTGCGCGTCCTGCGGCGTGGTGCCGGTGCCCGACGACCAGTTGCCGCTGCGCCTGCCGGAGGACGTGACGTTCGACCGGCCCGGCAACCCGCTGGACTACCACTCAACCTGGAAGCACGTGGCCTGCCCGGCCTGCGGCGCACCGGCCACGCGCGAGACGGACACGTTCGACACGTTCGTGGACAGCTCGTGGTACTTCGCGCGGTTCTGCAGTCCGGCGGCGGCCACGCCCACGGTGCGCGCGGCCGTGGATGGCTGGCTGCCGGTGGACCAGTACATCGGCGGCGTCGAGCACGCGATCCTGCACCTGCTCTACGCCCGCTTCTTCACCCGGGCGATGCGGGCGAGCGGCTACGTGGCGCAAGCCGAGCCGTTCGCCGGGCTGTTCACCCAGGGCATGGTGACGCACGCCAGCTACAAGGGCGAGGACGGGCGCTGGCTGTACCCGGACGAGGTGGAACAGCGCGACGGCGCCACAGTGGAGCGGGCGAGCGGCCGGACGGTGACGGTCGGGCGCGTGGAGGCGATGAGCAAGTCCAAGCGCAACACGGTGGACCCGGGCGGCATCATAGACCGTTATGGCGCCGATACGGCGCGCTGGTTCATCCTCTCGGACAACCCGCCCGAGCGCGACATCGAGTGGACGGAAACCGGCGTGGTCGGCGCCTATCGTTTCGTGCAGCGGCTGTATCGCCTGGCGGGACCGAGCTGCGGCGCGCCGCCAGAGGTGCCGGCCGCGCTGGCACCGGAGGCGATGGCGCTGCGGCGGGCGACGCACCGCACGATCGCCGCGGTGACGCAGGCGCTCGACGGGTTCACCTTCAACGTGGCCGTCGCGCGCATCTACGAGCTAGCCGGCACCATCGCCGAGGCGGACCGGAGCACCGGGGCGGCGGGTATGGCGTTTGCCCGCCGGGAAGCGACGGAGACGGCGGCCCGGCTGGTCTACCCGATGATGCCGCATCTGGCAGAGGAGGTCTTTGCGCGGCTCGGCGGCGACGGGCTGCTGGCAACGCAGCCTTGGCCGGAGGCGTCGCCCGAGCTGCTGGCAGTGCAGACGGTGACGATCGCGGTGCAGATCATGGGCAAGCTGCGCGGCACGATCGAGGCTACACCCGGCGCGCCGGCGGCCGAGGTGGTTGCCGCGGCGGAGTCGGAGCCCAACGTGGCGCGCCAGCTGGAGGGACGGCGGGTGGTCAAGCGCATCCACGTGCCGAACAAGATCGTCAACTTCGTGGTTGCAGGATGATTGCACGGCGTGCCTTGGTCGCGGGCCTCGTCGCGGCCACGTCGGGCTGCGGCTTCCACCCTGTTTACGGCAACGCCGGCTCGGGTGCCGGGCAGGCAAGGCTGGCCGAGGTGTATGTCGGCCTGATCCCTAACCGGCCGGGCCAGCTGTTGCGACAGGCACTGCAGGCCCGGCTGGAAGGGACCGCCGACCTGCCGAAGCGCTACACCCTCAACGTCGGCTACGCGGAAACCGTGCAGGGGCTGAACGTGCAGGCAGACAACTCCACCACCCGCAACCGCGACATCAGCGTCGCCACTTGGTCGCTGCAGTTGGTGGACAGCCCTGCCGTTACGCTGGTGAGTGGGACTGCGCGTAGTCTCGACGGCTATAACATCCTCGACGAGCAGTTCTTCTACGCCAACCTCGAGCAGGAAGAGGCGCAGCGACGCCAGGTCGAAGCGCTCGCCGACCAGATCGCGTTGGCCCTGGGCGCGTATTTTGACCGCAACCCGGAACTGAAGAAGCCCGGGTGAAGCTGGATGCGCGGTCGGTTGCGGGGTTCCTGGCCAACCCGGGCGCTTGCAGGTTGGCTCTGCTCCACGGCGACGACGAGGGGCTGATCCGCGAGCGCTCGCAGGGGCTGACGCGCAAGGTGGCCGGCAGCCTGAACGATCCGTTCCTAGTGACCGAGCTGACCCGCGAGGGC
>CAXUIR010000003.1:4099-19260 GCA_964251005.1 uncultured Acetobacteraceae bacterium
CCCGGGGCGGGCGGGGGGCAGCGGGCGGGCGAGATTGCGGCGCTGTCGATGATTGGCGGCCGCCGGGTGGTGGTGGTGCGTGACGCGACCGATGCCATCCTGCCGCATGTAAGCGGCGCGATGAAGGGACCAGGGGGCGCGTTGCTGGTGCTGGAGGCGGCGGGGCTGGGGCGCGGCAAACTGCGCAGCTTCGCCGAAGCGGCACCTGACGCGGTCGCCATCGGCTGCTACCCGGACGAGGGTAGGGGGTTGACGGAGGTGATCAAGGCCGGTCTTGCAGAGTCGCGCGTGAGCATCGACCAGGACGCGCTGGCCTGGCTGGGACAGGTGCTGGGCGGCGACCGTGCGCAGACGCGTGGCGAGGTCGAGAAGCTGGCCCTGTTTGCCGGCGCCGGCGGCGAGGTGAGCCTGGAGGACGCGCGCGCCTGCACGGGAGAGGGTGGCGCAGGCAGCGCCGACGACAGCTTGCAAGCGGCAATGCGCGGCGACCCGGTTGCCGCCGATGCGGCGTTGGAGGCCGCGATGCTCGACGGGCTGGCCGGCGTGGCGCTGCTGCGCATGCTGCTCGGGCAACTGCAAAAGTATCATGCGGCGCGGCTGCGGATGGAGGCTGGGATGTCTGCCGCGGACGCTGTGCGGACGATGCGGCCGCCGGTCTACTTTCGGGCGGTCGCGGAGACCACGTCCAGCCTGTCGCGATGGTCCGGGGAGGCGCTGCTGCGGGCGATCGAAGAGGTGCGACAGGCGGAGTTGGCGTGTAAAAGGACTGGCAGCCGGCCGGAGTTGATCGCGCGGCGGCTGGTTGCCAGTTTGGCGCGGCGGGGGCGTCAGAGAGGCTAGGCAAGCAGTTCTTTTTTAAAAAAAGAACCAAAAAGACGTTTGCTTCCGCTGTCGCGCGCTGGCCGGAGAGAACCGCGACAGCGAAAGCAAAAGCTTTTTGCTTCTTTCTCTCGAAAAAGAAGCGCTTGCTTACTTCAAGTCCGGCTCAGCAAAGCGATCAAGCTGTCGAGCTGATCCAGATTCCGATACTTCAAGCTGACGGTGCCACCCTTACCGTTGAAGCTGATCTGCACCGCCAGGCCAAGACGGTCGGACAGGTCGCTCTGCAGCGCATCCGTTTCAGGGTCTCGCACGCGCTCCTTCGGCGCCGGCGCCTCTGCCGGCCGGCCGGCGCTGAGCGCTTCGGTCTGCCGAACATTCAGGCCGCGGGAGATGACCTGCCTGGCCGCCTGTTCCGGATCCGGATGCGACAGCAGGGCGCGGGCGTGTCCAGAGGTGAGCCTGCCGTCCTGGACGTCGCGTCGCACGCTGGGTGGTAGCTGCAGCAAGCGCATGATGTTGGCGACGTGGCTGCGGGACTTGCCGACGGCGGTGCCGAGCTGCTCCTGCGTCAGGCCGAACTCATCCTGCAGGCGGCGGAACCCCTCTGCCTCCTCGATGGGGTTGAGGTCTTGCCGCTGCAGGTTCTCGACCAGGGACGCAGCCATCGCGTCGGCGTCGGACAGCTCCCTGAGCAGGACCGGCACTTCGTGCAGACCGGCCTGCTGAGCCGCGCGCCAGCGGCGTTCACCGGCGATGATTTGGAACTGACCCGGCTTGTTGGGGTTGCTGCGGGCGAGAAGGGGTTGGAGGACGCCCTGCGTGCGGATAGAGCCCACGAGTTCGGCCAGGCTCTCTGCGTTGAAGCTGCTGCGCGGCTGGAACGGGCCTGGTTCGAGCGCCTCGATGGCCAGGCTGCGCCCCCCGGTTTGCGGCGCGGCTGCGTCGGCACGTGCGGGCATCTCGCCCATCAGTGCTGCCAGACCTTTGCCCAGGCGAGGGTTGCCGCTCACTGCGCCAATGCCGCTTCGCGGGCCAGCATCTCGGTGGCCAGCTTGCTGTAGGCCAGCGCGCCCGCCGAGGTCCGGTCGTAGATCAGCACGGGTTTGCCGTGGCTTGGCGCTTCGGAGATGCGGATGTTTCGCGGGATCATGGTGTCGTATACCCTGTCGCCGAAGAAGCTGCGCGCGTCTGCGGCAACCAGGTCGGATAGGTTGTTGCGGCGGTCGAACATGGTCAGCACGATACCTTGCAAGGTCAATCGTGGGTTCAGGCTGCGCTTGACCAGCTCGATGGTCTTGACGAGCTGACTGATGCCTTCCAAGGCGAAGAACTCGCATTGCAGCGGCACCACCACCGATGTGGCTGCGACCAGGCCGTTCAGGGTTAGCAGGCTGAGGCTGGGTGGGCAGTCGATGATGATGTGGGTGTAGCCGGCAACGTCGCGCAGCGCGTTGCGCAGCCGGTACTCGCGGTTGTCCATGGCCACCAGCTCGACCTCCGCACCGGCTAGGTCCGGGTCGGCCGAGATGATGTCGAGGTTGGGGATGAGTGTCGGTTGAATGAGGGACGTGGGACTTTGACGCTCCAGTAGCATGGCGTACGTGCCTGCCCCGCGATCGGCGCGGTCCAGGCCCAGGCCGGTCGACGCGTTGCCTTGCGGGTCGAGGTCGAGCAGCAGGACGCGTTGGTGGTTCTGGGCAAAGCCGGTGGCGACGTTGATCGCCGTCGTCGTTTTGCCGACTCCCCCTTTCTGGTTGGCGATGGCGAGGATCTTGGTTGGCCGGCTGTCTTCAGGCACGAGCAACCTCAGTGATCCGCAGGATGACGCCGTCACCGGTCGTGCTTATACGACGCTCGATCTGCATGGTCCATGCTTGGGAGGCATCTTCGATCTCCTGCTCGGCCGAACTGCCTTTCAGCAGGAGCAACGTTCCATGGTCCGCCAGGTGCGGCGTCGCCCAGGTGAGTAGTCTCGCGAGCGGTGCAACGGCCCGGGCGGTGATGAGCGGGACAGGTGCGAGCTGAGCATTCTCGATGCGCGTGTTGAGGACGTGAACCGGAGCACGCGTCAACCTCGCCGCCTCGAGAAGAAAGGCCGCTTTCCGTGCGTCGGAGTCGACCAGGACGAACGGGATGTTCGAGGCTATGGCGAGTACCAGGCCGGGAAACCCGGCGCCGGAGCCAATGTCGAGCGCGTAACCTACGCCGGTCGGCATCCACGGTAGCAGCTGTAGTGAGTCTTCAACATGGCGATGCCAAAGCGCTGCTTCATCGGCACGGCTAATCAGGTTGATCTTGCGGTTCCACGTCACCACGAGGTCGGCGAACTCCTCCAGCCTCTCTCGTGTTTCACGTGAAACAGCGACTACCTCACTGTATGTTTCACGTGAAACAGTCACCTTGCAGATCTTGTCACATGGGCCATGACAGCCAAGGACGCAGCCGGTGTCAGGCCCGGAACCCTCGCCAGCGCTCCGATGGAGGACGGGCGCGCCTTGCTCAACCTTTCCCGCGCTTCTGTGCCAAGTGCCGGGATGGCGCTGTAATCGATGTCGGCAGGGATGCTCGCCGACTCGGACCTGCGAAACTGCCTGATGTGCGCATCTTGTCGTGCGATGTAGCCGTCGTACATGGCGCTGATGACGAGCTGCTCCTGAACGCGCCGGGAGGCCGCCGAGAACCAGGGAAACGCTTTGCCTACAAGCAGCGGGTCGCTCGTCTTCACAAGTACGTCGAACAGCCGCTTCGGCTGGCCGTCCTGGCACACATCCAGCCCCAGGCGGACAAGCTGCGCCGGCGTCCAGCTCTCCTGCTCGGCGCGGGCCTGGGCGACACGCAACTCCGTTTCGAACGCCGCAAATCTGTCAGCGCGCTCGCGATGGACGCAGCCGACCGCCAGCCCGACCGGAGTGAGCCTCAGGTCAGCGTTGTCGCAGCGTATCGACAACCGGTATTCTGCCCGGGAGGTAAACATCCGATACGGCTCCGAGACGCCCTGGGTTGTTAGGTCGTCCACCATGACGCCGAGGTAGCTGGACGCCCTGTCCAACACCAGCTTCTCAAGTCCGACTGAAGTGCGGCCAGCGTTGATGCCAGCCAGCAGGCCCTGGGCGGCCGCCTCTTCGTAACCTGTCGTGCCGTTGATCTGCCCCGCCAGAAACAACCCGGGGATGGTAGAGACCTCCAGGCTCGGCTGGAGGCAGGTCGGGTCGACGTAGTCGTACTCCACAGCGTAACCCGGCCTGACTATCCGGGCCCGCTCCAGCCCCGGCACTGTAGCCAGCATGTCCGCTTGAAGCGATGCGGGCAGGCTGGTGGAAATCCCGTTCGGGTAGACCACCTCGCCGTCCGCGGTGCCCGGCAAGCCCTCCGGCTCGAGGAAAATCTGATGACTGTCGCGGTCGGCAAACCGCACCACCTTGTCCTCGATCGAGGGACAGTAGCGTGGCCCCTTGCCGCTGATCGCACCCCCATACATCGCAGACGAGGACAGGTTGGCCCGGATCAAGGCATGGGTGGCCGGCGTCGTGCGGGTAACACGGCACTCGACCTGGCGCTGGGTCGTGCCGCTACTCAGGACGCTGAACAACTCCGGTGCGTCGTCGCCCCAGTCTTCCGCCAGGCCATCCCAGTCGATCGAACAGCGGGCCAGCCGAGGCGGTGTGCCGGTCTTCAGCCTTCCCAATGGCAGCGGCAGCCGCCGGAAGCTGTCAGCCAGTCGGGTGGACGGCGCCTCTCCCACCCGTCCAGCCGGAGTTTGTGCGTGCCCCACATGGATGACGCCGTTCAGGAACGTCCCCGTCGTCACCACCACCGCGCGGCAGGAGATCGTTCTGCCCGAGCTCAGGCGAAGGCCCACCACGCGCCCACGCTCGACCACCAAGTCGTCGACCTGGCCCTCTTCCTGGGACAACCCTGCCGTATCACCAAGCATGCGCTGCACGGCCGCTCTGTAGACGGCCCTGTCGACCTGCGCGCGCAGGCCACGCACCGCCGCACCCTTGCTGCGGTTGAGCAACTTAAAGTGGATGCCTGCCTCGTCGGCCGCACGCGCCATGATGCCGTCCAGCGCGTCGATCTCCCGAACCAGGTGCCCCTTGCCGATGCCGCCAATCGACGGGTTGCACGACAGCTCGCCCACCCGGCCGAGCTGCTGTGTAATAAGCAGCGTACGCGCCCCGATCCGGGCCGCCGCGGCCGCCGCCTCGGTTCCCGCGTGTCCGCCGCCGACCACGACCACCTCGAACTCAGTATCGTCCGGCATCACCAACCCTACTTACCGATGCAGAACGCACCGAATACCACGTCGAGCACGGCTTCGGTATCGACCCGCCCGGCAAGCCGGCCCAGGGCAGCCAGAGCCAGACGCAGCTCTTCTGCCCGCAACTCCGGCATCGGCGCCTCTAACGCCGCGCGCAGCCCGTCCACCACATCCTGCAGCGCCGCGACCTGGCGTGCGCGCGCAAACAACGCCGCCTCACCACATCCGGTCAGACGTGCAGCGTGCTCCAGCAATCGCGCTTTCAAGGCGTCGAGGCCTTCACCGCTCACCACGCTGATGCCCAGCGCACCGTCTGGCGCCGCTGCCAGGTCGGTTTTGCTCACCACCTTGAGGGCGCCCGGAGCAGCCGCCAGGCCAGCCTCCCGCGTTCCGGCCTGCACCAGGGTGAGCACGAGGTCCGCCGCAGCGATACGAGCTTTCGCCCGGCGCACCCCTTCGGCTTCCAGCGGGTCGGCAGCCTCGCGCAGGCCGGCGGTGTCGACCAGCGTCACTGCCACGCCGCCCAGGTCGAGCGCCACCTCCAGCACGTCGCGCGTCGTGCCGGGCAGCGGCGAGACGATCGCTGCCTCGTGTTCGGCAAGCGCGTTGAACAACGACGACTTGCCGACGTTCGGCTCGCCGGCGATGGCGACCACCACGCCGTGGCGGACCCGCTCGCCCGCCGGTGCGCGCGCAAGGTGGCTGGCAACGTCCTCGATCAAGGCCTGTATCTCGCGGGCACCTCTCGGCGTCGTCTGTTCGCTCGACGTCTCGTCCGGGAAGTCGATGGCGGCTTCCTGGTAGGCCAGGCATCGGGTCAGCCGGTCCGACCAGGCCTGCACGAGCTGTCCCGCCGCGCCGTGCTGGCGGCCGAGCGCCTGCCTGCGCTGCGTCTCGGTTTCCGCTGCTACCAGGTCGGCGATCGCCTCGGCTTCAAGCAAATCCATCCGCCCGGACAGAAAGGCGCGGCGGGTAAACTCCCCTGGCTCTGCCGGGCGCGCGCCGACTTGCACGAGCGCGCGCGCGACCGCGGTGGTCACGGCCACGCCGCCGTGCAGGTGGAACTCCGCCGTGTCTTCGCCGGTGTAGCTGGCCGGCCCCGGCATCCATAGGATCAGCCCCCTGTCCAGCAAGGCGCCGTCTCGCCCGCGCACGTCACGCAGGCAAGCGCGCCGGGCAGGCGGCAACGCGCCGCAAAAGGCAGTGGTGATGCGGGCCGACTCTGGGCCGGACAGGCGGATGATCGCCACTGCACTCCGCGCGGCACCTGTCGCCAAGGCAAAGATGGTGTCGGTCCCGGCCGCGCCGGCCCCTGCCGTCATCGGTCCAGCATCAGCGCACGCGCCCGGCCACCCGCCTGCAGGTGCGCGGCAAGCACCGCGTCGATGTCGGCCGTGGTCGAGACGCGGTACCAGATGCCTTCCGGGTAGACGACGATGCACGGGCCGAGCTCGCACCGGTCCAGGCAACCAGCCGTATTGACCCTCGTGTCCGGCAGGCCGAGTTCCTTCACGCGCGCCTTCATGTAGTCGCGCAACCGCTCCGCGCCGCCAGCGGCACAGCTGCCGCGCGGGTGGCCGTTAGGCCGCCGGTTCGTGCAGACGAAGACGTGGAAGGCGAAGGTCAGGTCCGGATCGTCGGCGAGGCGTGCGCCCATGGCAGGAGTTCCCGTGTGCAGCGCCCGATGTTGTGGCCGCGCCGGAACCGCACAAGACAGGCAAGCCCCTGGCGCATGAAGCCTCCCGGGCGTAGTGATCCGTCATGCCGCAGCTCTCGTTCCACACGCCACTCGGCGCGTTGACCTTGTCTGAGGAGGACGGGGCGATCGTGTGCCTCGACTGGGGCTTCGGCCGGGACCAGACGCCAACGGAGTTGCTGCTGCGCGGCAGAAACCAGCTCCAGGCCTATTTCGACGGCGACCGCCGAACCTTCGAGTTGCCCTTGGCGCCCGCCGGCAGCACCTACCGTCAGCGTGTGTGGCAGGCCCTGCAGGACGTCCCTTACGGCCAGACGGTATCTTACGCCGAGCTGATGGCGCGCACCGGCGGCTCGGCACGGTCGGTCGGCGGCGCCAACGCCGCGAACCCCATCCCCATCATCATCCCGTGCCACCGCGTGGTCGGCAAGACCGGCCTCGGCGGCTACTCGGGCGGTGACGGTTTCGCAACTAAAAGGTGGCTACTGACGCTTGAGCAAGGTCCGCTGCCGTTGGCCGCGCACCTGGAGGTCCAATGAGCAAGGCAATCCGCATGCACAGCTATGGCGGGCCGGACGTGTTTCGCTGGGACGACGTGCCGCTGCCGGAACCCGGACCCGGCGAGGCGCTGGTGCGGCAGGAGGCGATCGGGCTCAACTACATCGACGTCTACTTCCGCACCGGCCACTACAAGGTGCCAGGCTTCCCGGCCGTCATCGGGCAGGAAGGTGCCGGTATCGTCACCGCGCTCGGGCCCGGCGTGGACACCGTGGCAGTCGGCGACCGCGTCGCCTATGCTGGCCCGCTCGGCGCCTACGCGACCAACCGCGTCATCCAGGCGGACCGGCTGCTCCGGCTGCCGGACAGCATCGACTTCAACACCGCAGCCTCCATGATGCTGCAGGGCCTCACCGCGCAGTTCCTCCTGCACCGTACCCACAAGGTGCAGTCGGGCGAGACGATCGTGGTGCACGCGGCCGCGGGCGGCGTGGGCCTGCTGCTGTGTCAATGGGCCCGCCACATCGGCGCCACCGTCATCGGCGTGGTCTCCACCGAGGCAAAGGCAGAGCTCGCCGCCCGGCACGGCGCCACGCACGTGGTGGTCGGACACCAGTCGCTGGCCGCAGAGGTCAAACGGCTGACCGGCGGCGGCATGGTGCCGGTCGTCTACGACAGCGTCGGCAGGGACACGTTCCAGGCCAGCATGGACTGCCTCTCGCCGTTGGGCTTGATGGTCACGTTCGGCTCCTCATCCGGCCCCGTACCGCCGATCGAGCCAAGCATGCTGGCAGCCAAGGGTAGCCTGTTCATCACTCGGCCATCGCTCGCAACCTACGTTGCCAAGCGCACGGACCTGGAAGGCATGGCAGCCGACCTGTTCGCAGTTATCGCCAGCGGCGCGGTCAAGGCCGGCGCAAGCCAGACATACGCGCTGAAGGACGCAGCTTCAGCGCATACGGCGCTGGAAGCGCGGCAGACGACGGGGAGCACCGTGTTGATACCGTGAAGGATGCCGCTACGGCTTGAGGTGTTCCGGTAGCAAGCGAGCAAGCGGTTCTTTTTTGAAAAAACCAAAAAACTTTTACTTCCTTGGTGCACGCTGAAGGAAGTTCCGCGATAGCCGTGTTGAGAAGTTTTTTGCTGCTTTTTCAAAAAATCAGGCCTTGCTTTCTAGCTGCAGGCTACAGCGCCGAGGCTGCCAGCCAGCACCACATCCATCACGCCGCCACCCGCCAGCGAGTCGGCAACATCGCAGTTCAAAACAACAACAAATGCAAGACCGTGGGCGTCAACAGCTCTCACCACGGAAATAAAAGTTTTTGCTTCTTTTTTCAAAAAGAAGCGCTTGCTTGCTACGCTTTCCACAAGACGCTTTCGTTTCAATTACCTCCTGGCTAAAACAGCGTGCCATCGCCGCTAGGAAGCCGCTCAGCCTATGTCAGACAGCACGGCGCAGAAGGAGACGCCCGACCAGGCGCTAACCCGCGCACTCCAGGCCGCCAAGCTGCGCCGGATCAACGAGGCCATCGGCATCTGCCGCGACCTGTTGGCCGCCCAGCCCGACCTGCCCGGCGCGCTGGGCCTGCTCGGCGGCATCCTCGGCCAGGAAGGCCGTGCCGACGAGGCGATCGAATACCTGAAATCAGCGCTGGCCAAGCAGCCCAACGTCGGCAACTGGCACCTGAATCTGTGCGCCCTCTACCGCGGCAAGAACATGCTGGACGAGGCGCTCGCCTCCGGCCTCGAAGCGGTGCGCACCAGTCCGGACAGCGCTGCCCACCGGGTCGAGTTGGCGCTGACGCACCTGACCCGCGGCGAGCGCGACCAGGCCTCGCTGCGCTACCGCGAGGCGATGGCGCGTGAGCCGGAAAGTGCGCCGGCCCACATGGGCCTGGGCGAGCTGCTGCTTTCCACCGGCGAGTATCAGCCCGGTTGGCTGGAATACGCCTGGCGCAACAAGCTGGACCAGGCGCGCGGCACCCTGCCGAAGATGACGGCCGCGCAGTGGAACGGCATGCACCTGCCGGGTGGCACGCTGGTGCTGGTAGCCGACCAGGGCTTCGGCGACATGATCCAGTTCGCCCGCTACATCCCGTGGGTCAAGCAGCGCGTGCCCCATTTGGCCATCGGCTGGGGCCCGGAGGTGACCGCCTTGCTTGGCCACCACCCGGACATCGAATTGTGCTTCAATCGCTGGCAGGACGCCCCGCCGCACGACGCCTACGTGCTGCTCTCCAGCCTGCCGCAGATCTTCGGCACCGAACTCGCCAGCATCCCCGCACCCATCCCCTACGTCACCATTAACCCCAACCGAGTGGCCCATTGGGCGCAGCGCCTGGCCCAGCTCCAACCGCAGCGCCGGTTGCGCGTGGGCCTGGCCTGGTCCGGCCGTCCCACCCATCCCAACAATTTGCGCCGTTCAATCCGCATGGCGACTCTGGCGCCGATCCTCGCCGTGCCCGGCGTGGATTTCTTCGGCCTGCAGAAGCCGTTCCCGGACGAGGACCGTGCCCACGCCGCCTCTCAGCCGCATTTCACCGACCTCTCGTCGGAGCTCACCGACTTCGCGGAGACCGGCGCGGTCATCGAGAACCTGGACCTGGTGGTAGCGGTGGACACCGCCGTCGTGCACCTGACCGGAGCACTCGGCCGGGAAGCCTGGGTGCTGGTGCCAGAGCCGGCCGACTGGCGCTGGCTCCTCGATCGGGCGGACAACCCCTGGTATCCGAGTCTGCGTCTGTTTCGACAGACCAAGCCGACGGAGTGGGAGCCGGTGCTGGAGCAGGTGAGCCAGGCGCTACGGCAAAAGGTATAAGCAAGGCAAGAACCAAAAAACTGTATCCCGTTGCGCACGCGCTGCAAAACCTTCGCGACAGCAGGAGCAAGCAGTCCTTTTTTGAAAAAAAGGACCAAAAAACTTTTGTCTCCGCTGTCGCACGCTCTCCGGATGAGTCCGCGACAGCCGAGACAAAAGTTTTTTGCTTCTTTTTTTCAAAAAAGAAGGCCTTGCTTGCTTCGCAACGGCCGGCTTCCTGGTGGCGTCACGGCACTTGGACACAGCTGCCTAGTGGGCAGCCCATTTCAGGACGAGTTCCGGGTAACGCAGGCCGACAATGGAGTCCGGCGAGAATGTATGATCCAGCTCGGCAAGCTCGTCGGGAGTGAACGTCACGTCGAGCGCTGCCAAGTTGTCGGCGATCCGGGCAGGTCGACTAATGCCGGCCAGCGCTACGACGTCGTTACCCTGCGACAAGACCCAGGCAAGCGCGAGCTGCGCCGACGTGAATCCCTTTCGCGTCGCCACGGCGTTCAGAGCGCCGGCGGCCTTCACATTGCGCGCGTAGTTCTCCCCGTGCATGCGCGGTGCCAGGTAGCGTGCGCCTTCCGGCGGCTGCCCCGGGGGAAGCGTTCCGGTCAGTAGCCCTTCTGCGAGCACGCGGTAGGCGACGACGCCAACGCCGAGTTCGCGTGCGGTGGGCAGGATCTCCGCCTCGATGAACCGGCAGGCCAGCGAGTACTCGATCTCCAGTGCGGCGACCGGGTGCACGGCGTGGGCGCGCCGGAGCAGGTCGGACCCGACCTCCGACACGCCGAGGTAGCGCACCTTACCCTCCTGAATCAGGTCTGCAACGGCGCCGACCGTCTCTTCGTATGGGACGCCGGGATCGGCCCGGGCCGGCTGGTAAAGATCGATCACCTCCACGCCGAGCCGCCTGAGCGAGTAGGCGGCGAAGTTCTTCACTGAGTTCGGCCGGCCATCCAGGCCGATCATGCGCCCGTTCGGCGCGACCTGCGCCCCGAACTTGACGCTCAGGAATGCCTCGTCGCGCCTGCCCTGGATAGCCCGGCCCAGGTTCATCTCGCTCTGGCCGCTGCCGTAGAAGTCGGCGGTGTCGAGGAAGGTGAGGCCGGCGTCCATGGCGGCCTGGATGGTTCGGATCGGATCGCGTTCGGTGTCCGCATTGCCTCCGGCGGAAAGGCCACTGCAGCCCAGCCCGAGAGCGGAGACCTGCGGACCATTCCGGCCGAGCTGCCTCGTCGTCATGTCGGTCAATCCCTTGCCTTCCTTGCCGACTTCAGCACCGCGTCCATCACCCTGTGCCCGAACCAGGCCGCGGCGCTCAAGGCCCGAACTGCGCGCGCAACGCTTTCTTGTCCAGCTTGCCGACGCTGGTCCTGGCGATGTGCTCCACAAATTCCACCCTGTCCGGCACTGCAAACTTCGAGATGATGCCCTGCTCCACGCGTTGCATCACGTGGGCGAGCACATGCGCGCGCAGGCCGGCTTCGTCCGCCGCCGCACCAGCTTTCGGCACGATGATCGCCAGCGGCCGCTCGCCCCATCGTTCGTCGGCGACCCCGATCACCGCCACCTCGGCGACGGACGGGTGCTCGGCGATGATGTCTTCAAGTTGCAGGCTGCTGACCCACTCGCCGCCGGTCTTCACCACGTCCTTGATGCGGTCGGTGATCTGCAGGAAGCCGTGCGGGTCGATGAAGCCGATGTCGCCGGTGTGCAGCCAGCCGCCGTGCCACAGCGCGCGGCTCGCCGCCGCGTTGCCCAGGTAGCCCTGCGTCAGCCACGGCGAGCGCATCACCACCTCGCCGGTGGACACGCCGTCATGCGGCAGCTCGCGCATCTCGGGGTCCATGATGCGCACGTCGCACAGCGGCACCGGGCGGCCGGCGCGGCAGCGGTAGGTGAGCTCGCCCTGCCCGCCGTCGCGCAGCTCCGGCGGCACGCGGGCGAGCGTCACGATCGGCCCGGTCTCCGACATGCCGTAGCCGGAGTAGACGTCCACGCCGCGGTCCAGCGCCGCGCGGGCCAGCGTGCGCGGCATCTGCGAGCCGCCGATGATCACCCGCCACCTGCTGAGGTCGACGCCCTCGGCCGCGTCGAGGAACATCTGCAGGATGGTCGGCACGCAGTGCGAGAATGTGACGCCTTCCTGCACGAACAGCTTGACCAGCGTGTCCGGCTGGTAGCGCCCGGGATAGACCTGCTTGAGCCCGCGCGCGGTGGCGTTGAACGGGTTGCCCCAGCCGTGCACGTGGAACATCGGGGTGATCGGCATGTAGACGTCGTCAGCCCTGAACTCCATGTTGCCCAGGCCGGACAGCGTGTGCAGCACCACCTGCCGGTGCGAGTAGTAGACGCCCTTCGGGTCGCCCGTGGTGCCGGTGGTGTAGAAGGTGGTGGCCGTGGTGCGCTCGTCGAAGTCGGGGAACGCGTGCGCCGGGTCGGCGGCGGCCAGCAGCGCCTCGTACTCGCCGTCCCAGGCGAACGTGCCGTTCGCGCGCGTGCCTGGCGCAAACGCGCTGTCCGCGTGCAGGCTTGGCGCGAGTGGGCCGTCCGCATGTACGCTCGACGCGAACGCGCTGTCCGCATGCGCGCCCGGGACGACACCGTCCTCGGTCAGACAGACGAAGATCTCCGCGTGCGACAGCAAGGGCCGCAACGCCTGCAGCACGGAGAAGAACTCCGCGTTGCACAGGATAACCCGCGCCTGCGCATGGTTCAGCGTGTAGAGGATTTGTTCAGGAGACAGGCGCACGTTGACCGTCAGCAGCACCGCACCCGACATCGGGATGGCGAAGAAGCTCTCCAGGTAGCGGTGGCTGTCCCAGTCCATCACGCCCACCACGTCGCCGTGGCGCACGCCAAGCCTGGCCAGCGCGCTGCCGAAGCGGGCCAGGCGCTCGCCAAATTGGCGGTAGGTGAAGCGGCGCAGGTCGCGGTAGACGATCTCCTGGTCCGGGTGCTGCCGCAGCGGTGTCACCAGCAGGTTCTTGATGATCAGGGGGTAGTCATAACCGAAACCGGGTTCCACGGGGGCGCTCACAGGTGGTCTCCACTGCGTGTATGCGTCTGCCAGCCGCACCCTGGGGGATCGGGCAGCCACCGGCAACCTGCCGGGCGGTGAGGCAGGTGCAGTTCCTGACGGATTTCGCCGACCAGGCGGTGGTGTTGCCGCTGGCCGCCTACGTGCTGCTGGTGCTGGCCGGGCTGGGTTGGCGGCGCGGCGCGCTGGCCTGGGGCGCTGCGGTGGGCGGCGTGCTGGGCGTGATGCTGGTGCTCAAGCTGGTGGCCTTTGCGTGCGCGTCGCATTTGGCCTGGACGGGCGTGGTTAGCCCCAGCGGCCACACGGCGACGGCGGCGGTGGTCTATGGCGGGCTGCTCGCGTTGCTGGCCACACGCTCGACGAGGAGCACGCTGGTGGCAGCAGGGTTAGGCGGCGCGTTCGCGGCCCTGGTTGGGCTGACGCGGTTGATGCTTCACGTGCACACGGCGGGCGACGTGCTGGTGGGCGCGGCCGTCGGCGTGGCTGGCGCGGTGCTGATGCGGCGCCTGGCGGGAGTACGGCCGTCGCGGCCTTCGTCGCCTTGGATTCTGCTGGTGGGATGCGTGGTGGTGTTCGCGCTGCACGGCACGCGGTTGGAGGCGGAGTCGCGGTTGCACTGGCTGGCGGTGGGTGTTTGGGCGTTGAGCGCGGGCAGGTGGAGATGCAAGGGAGAAGCAAAGTCTTCTTTTTGAAGAAAAAGAAGCAAAAAGTTTTTGTCTCGGCTGTCGCGGACGGCTGAAACGACACGTCTCACCAACGTGTGCCCGAGAGAGACAAAAGTTTTTTGGTTCTTTTTTCAAAAAAGAACCGCTTGCCTTCCTCTTGTCCGCAAGAGTCGCGACAATCCAGGGTCAGCGTGCAAGCGGAACTTCTGTGATGGTCCTTGTAGGAGCTAAGCAATGCCTGTCCCGGGTCTAGGTCCGTACGACGACGCCAACATCTTCGCGCGCATCCTGCGCGGCGAGGTACCGAGCCGGCGCGTGTATGAGGACGAACACGCGCTCGCGTTCCACGACATCAACCCGCAGGCGCCGGTGCACGTGCTGGTCATCCCGAAAACCCGGCACGTGTCGCTCGCGGACTTCGCCACGCATGCGCCACCTGAAACGGTTGCGGGCTTCTTCCGCGCGGTCGCTACAGTCGCGCGCGACCTGGGGCTTGAAGACCCAGGCTACCGCATCCTGGCCAACATGGGACACGATGCACACCAGGAGGTGCCGCACTTCCACGTCCATATCTTTGGCGGGGGACCGCTGGGCCCGATGCTGGGGCGCGCGGGCTGAAACCGATGGTCCGACATTCACGACCGGTGACGGGCAAGGCAAGCGGTTCTTTTTTGAAAAAAAGAACCAAAAAACTTTTGGTTCCTTAGGTGCGCGTTGCGGGAAACGCCGCGACAGCAGGGATAGAAGTTTTGCTGCGTTTCAGAAGAGCAGGCTTGCTTCTTTGCTGCATTTGCAAGGTCAGGACCTACGCCGTTGATAGATCATGCTTGCAAAGCAGTAGGTTTGCGTGTCCGCCGTAGCAAATCGAAACGACACTTTTCCACCAACACGCGCCTTACGAGAGCAAAAGTTTTTTGGTTCTTCTTTTCAAAAAAGAACTGCTTGCCTTGCTTCCTACCAACACAAAGCGCTCGCCCAACCGTTTCAAAGCAGACCGTCCGCCCGGACCGACACGGCCAATCTTTCTGCAAACCCGCCACCCCCGGCCTCCGCGCCAGCGAACGCACGCAATGCGGTTTGCGTCTGTTCAGGCCCGCCGAACTGGAACCCGACCTGGCTGACGTAGGCGCAGGCAGCCTGCAGCTTACGGTCCAGCGCGGCACCGATCGGGAAGCGCATTTCCACGAGCAGGCTCACCTGCGGCGGCGGCGCGTCCTGGTGGCGCATCGCGTAGGGCGTGTCGCGATACCAGGCGAGCGGCGCGTCCACCGCTTCGGCAACCGCGCGCACCATCTGCAGGTGGTCGACGTGGCTGCCCAATCCCTGTGGCGCCAGCACCAGGTCCGGCGTGAACTCGCGTTGCAGCGCCGCCA
>CAXUIR010000003.1:19270-20023 GCA_964251005.1 uncultured Acetobacteraceae bacterium
GCACGACGGTGTCGTCGCGCCGAACGTCGCCGAACAGGGCACGCGCGCTGTCGTAGCCGCGGTGTGGTGCTTCCGGCAGGCCGAGATGGCGTACTTCGGTGAAGCCCAGGATCGCCGCGGCGTCGCGGTCCTCGGCGCGGCGCAGGGCCATGTAGTCGGTCTCTGCGGGCAATCCCTTGTCGAGCTGACAGGCAAGCGCGAAACCGGCCACCGGCGTCACGGTCGCGGTAAATGCGGTCGCCAGCACCGTGCGCCAGCCGCGGTCGTGCAGCACCGCGGCCAGGCCGCCGCAGGAAAACACCACGTCGTCCAGGTGCGGCGAGAGGAACATCGCGGTGCGCGTCACAGCAGGTGCGGCTCCGCCCGGAAACGGCAGGGCGTCATCGGCAGCTCGGTGGAGAAGCCCAGGTCCGGCGCTCGCCGCACCGTGTCGGCGTAAACCTGCATGATCTGCCGCCCGACCGCCGGCCACGAGTAGAGGCGCCGGCACTCCTCCAGCCCCGCCTGCGCCAGCCGGCGCCGCAGGTCCGGCTCAGCCAGCAGCCGGCGCAGCGAGGCGGCCAAGGCGGGCACGTCGCCCGGCTCGTTCAGCAGCCCGTTCTCGCCGTCCCGCAGGCAGTCCATGACGCCCACCACGCGGCAGGAGACGCAGGCGAGGCCTGACGCCATCGCCTCGAGGATGGTGTTGGAAAACCCCTCGGCATAGGTGGGCGAGACAAACACGTCCGCCTGGTGATACACCGCCGGCACGTC
>CAXUIR010000004.1:0-2822 GCA_964251005.1 uncultured Acetobacteraceae bacterium
CTCTGGGGCCTGAGCGTCGTGCTGGAGTTCGTGGCCCTGGTGAAGCTGCGGGTGGCGGAGCCGAACCTGCCTCGGCCCTTCCGCGTGCCGGGGCAGACGTGGGTGGCGGTGGTGCTGGGGGCCGGGCCGGCGTTGCTGGTGGGGCGGCTGAGCTACTCGTTGTACCTGTGGCACTGGGGCGCGTTTGCCCTGGCGGACGAGATCGCGGGTGGGCACCGGCTGGCGTGGCTGGCGGTCGGGCTGCCGGCGTCGGCTGCCTTGGCGGTGGCGTACTACGTGCTGGTGGAGCAGCCGATGCTGCGCGTGCGGCGGCGGGCGGGGAGCCATGTGGAGGGGTAGGGCAAGGCAAGCGGTTCTTCTTGAAAAAAGAACCAAAAAACTTTTGTTCCTTGGATGCCCGCTGAGGGGCGGCCGCGACGGGACGGATGCCAGTTTTTTGGTGATAGTTTTTAGGAGCTGACCTAGCTTGGTTTGCACCTTCAGACATCACGTTCTGTTTGGTCGCCTCCAGCAGCACGTTACACTATGGTAGGTGTTCTTCGACTGAAATGAGGCCGTTCATGGCTGTCATCGATACTTTGGCGCGACCGCCTGCCCAGCAACGGGTCGAGAGAACCCGCCAGAACCGCCGGCTGGCCGACAAGGTGCTGCTGGCGTTCAACATCGCTTGCGATGTGGGTGACGTGGACACGGCGCAGGACCTGTTGAACACCCTCGAAGAGATCTACCGCCGAAGAAACATCAACCGGCCCAACGACCGCCGGAAAAACGTCGAGAGCCTGGTGGACGCGTGTCGGCGGCTGTGGAACTTGCGACAGGACAGCTAGCCAGGCGTTCGCCCGCCGCGTTCGGCTGGTCTGCAGGGTGGTTGCGCATGGCTGGAAACACCCGGTGGTCGGACGCTGCGGGCTGTGCGAGGTTCGGCGGCGGTTTGGGGCCGTGGTTCAGGGTCGCGGCTTCGCGGCGGCCGTGACGACGCTTCAGCCAGTCTGTCCGGTTTGCGCGGCCGAGTTTATCGCGCGTGGCAGCCAATGACATGGCTGAGCCCGCGGCGTCATGTTGCCGGGTGAGCGTCAACGCCTTGAGCAGCGCCTGCTTCAGAAAAGCCTGGGAGCTTCGCCTACTGACAAGACGCACTCCTGCAACGCCGGACTTAGAAGTTTCCTCACCTTAGTGCATTTGTATTTAGGTGAGGTTGCCATTGTCTATGCGCTTCGAAACAAGGCATCTTGCGACTTGGGAAGTTAGATATAGTGTCGGCACCGAAAGGCACGCCTTTGCTCCAGGCCAGAGAGCAGGTGCGCCTTGAAAGCCTAGATCGGCGCAGGCAGAACTCGTAGTCCCCAATTTCGGTTGGAAAGCCGCGGTGGCGGCCATCTGACATGGTTTCCTAACGCGACAGCGTACAACCTCGCACCTTATTCGCCAGCTTGTGCTTCGAACGAGCGGCCGCCAAACTACGCGGGGCGCCTCCGCCTCTCCAGAGCGACCGGCCGGCAACGACCTTGCGTGGTGGCTGCAACGGCCGCCCGTGCAGCGACCCATGGGCGGAGAAGATGATTTGCCCGGCGTAGCGCTCCGCAACCCTGGCCGACCAACCGTCCGGCTGCCGTCACGTTTCGGTAAGCGATGTCGGACGGTGAGGTTTTTCACTTAGCCGGACTGCAGCGCTCGACATAGATGGGAGTGCGTCGACGCGTGGGCGGCTGCGCGCCAGGTCCGAAGCCAGCATGGCAATGGACGTCAATGTGAACACCAAGGATTACCGAAATGTGCAATCCTTCGACGTTGCCTGTCCGGAGAATGATCGGATCAAGAACCATGGCTGGAAACGAACGCTCAGACCTGCTCGTGCAGGAACTCGAAAAATCGCTGATCGGCGCCGCCGACCACGCGCGCCATATCGGCGACTCGGAAACCGCGCTCGGCCTTGCGATGATACTCGAGGCGGCACGACGAAACTGGGCCGGAAAGGCTGACCGACCGGTCGCGAACGCGAGCACGACCATCATCAGGCGGTTTGGCGACTAGGCAAGCGAAGCAAGCGGTTCTTTTTTGAAAAAAAGAACCAAAAAACTTTTGTCTCCGGTTGCCCGCGCTGACGAAACGTATCGTTTCAGCCGTCCGCGACTGCAGGAACAAAAGTTTCTTGCTTCTTTTTTCAAAAAAGAAGGCCTTCGCTTTCTTCAACGCGTAGGCGGCTGGAACAGCTCCGGCGTCAGTCCTGGCCTGCTGTCGATACCGGACAAGCTCAACGTCAGCAGGCGATTGTAAGAGTCCTGCACCGTCACCGCGCGCAAGCATAGCGGCTGGTCGGTAAAGTCCAGCGTCAGGTGGCCCTGCCCTGCCAGGCCCGTCTTGCTCAGGGTCAGGCGCAGGATCGGCGCGCCCGCCTGGTCGGCGGCGCGGGTGAGGCTGTCCACGCTGACCTTCCCGTCCAGCCGGATCGTCGGCGTCAGCAACAGGCCGAGCGGCGTGCGCGAGACCGGTTGGGTGGTCAGCGCGCCGTTGCTGCGGTCCAGCACGTTGACCCGCCCGTCGGTGATCACCATCACCCGCGCGGCCGGGCCCTCGTAGTCCACGCGCAGGTGGCCGGGCCGGTCCAGCCAGCCCAGGCCCGCGGCGGCGCCGAACGAGCCGCTCTGCACGAAGTGGGCCTCGAAGCGCGGCAGGCCGTTCAAGTAGGCCTCGATACGGGCGATGTCGGCCCGGTCCGCGACGTTGCGCATGGGAACGCAGCCGGCCAGGCAGGCCCACAGGCAGGCTTGCGCCATCCAGGCCAGCGCGCGTGTGCCGCGGTTCACCCTCGGTGCTCCCTGGCG
>CAXUIR010000004.1:2832-19761 GCA_964251005.1 uncultured Acetobacteraceae bacterium
GGCAGGGTGGGTGATGATCTTGACCGGCAGCGTGGTCAGCATCGGCTCCATCCTGCCCTTGGCGGCGAAGCGGGAGGCGAAGCCCGAGCCGGGCAGCGCGCCGGCGACTCGGGCGCCGATGCCGCCGGCAATGACCAGGCCGTGCGCGCCCTGTGCCAGCGCGATGTCGCCGGCCAGGCTGCCCAGCGCCAGGCAGAAGCGTTCCAGCGCGTCGGCGGCCAGGCGGTCGGTCCCTGCCAGCGCCGCCTGCCACAGCGCGGCCGTGTCGCGCGGTGGGGCGGCCTCGTTCTGCATCGCGGCCAGGCAGGCGTGGATGTTGACCAGCCCCGGCCCGGAGACGATCCGCTCGGCGGAGACGCGCACGAAGGTCTGGCGCAGGCGTTGCAGGATGGCGTCCTCGACCGTGTCCAGCGGCGCCCAGTCGATGTGGCCGCCTTCGGCCTCCATCACGTAGTAGTCCTCGGCGCGGCGCAGCACGTGGGCGACGCCGAGGCCGGTGCCGGGGCCGACGATGCTGATTACTCCCTGCGTGGGCAGGGGCACGTCAGGCCCGGCCAGGTGGGCGAGGTGGTCCGGCGGCAGCTGCACCACCGCGTGGGCGACCGCGCCGAAATCGTTGACGAGCGTCAGGCGGTCCACGCCCAGCTGGCCGGCCAGCGCCGCCGGCCGCAGCACCCAGTGGCTGTTGACCAGTTTGAGCAGCTCGCCGGTGATCGGGCAGGCGACGGCCAGTGCGGCGGCGCGCGGCAGGGGCCGGCCGGCCCGGGATGCGTAGGTGGCCCAGGCGCCGTCGATGCCGGCGTAGTCGGCGGTGTGCAGCGTGACGGCGGGGCCGAGCGAGGCCACGGTGCCGCCGGCCACGTCGGCGACGGCGAAACGCACGTTGGTGCCGCCCAGGTCTACGCAGACTACTTCCAACGGGGCACCTCGACTGACACGGGGTGCCGTTCTAGGGGAGCGTCCTGGGCGCGGCTAGGGTGAGCGAGGAAGCGTCGGCGGATTTGGCTTTGTGGGCGAACAGGGCTCACCCACCAAGCCGATTATCAGACGAACACTGAAAAAGACCTAAAACTGCGTTCCTCGACTACCCGCTGCGGGCGACTTTGCGACAGCAGGGAAAAAGTCTTTTGCTTCTTTTCTTCAGAAAAGAAGGCCTTGCTTTGCCTGTCCGGCCCAGGTGTGCGCTGCACGATTGCACCCGCCCGCCGGTGCGCGATAGACCTTGGCGATGGTCGATAGCGATGTAAGCCCGTTGACGGGCAGACGGGTCGTGGTGGCGGTGCTTGCAGCCTGCGGGATGCTGGCGCCTTGTGCGCTGCTTGCGGCCCCGGCGCCTTCCCAGCAGGAACTGGCGGGCAGTTCGCGGCAGCAGCCCAGCGTGCGGCCGGCGATCGCCGAGCACGCCGAAGCGCTGCCGGCGCCGTTGCCCGCGGTCCGCTTTGCGCGCGGGTCTGCGCAACTGACACCGAGCGCCACGCGCCTGCTCGATCGTCTGGGACGCTCGCTGGCTGACGAGCGGCTGCGCATCGAGGGACACACCGATGCGAACGTCGCCAACCAGGACCTGGCCGGCCGCAGGGCGCAGGCGGTGGCCGACTACCTGCAGCAGAATTGCGGCGTGCCGGTCGGGCGGATGGAGGTGACCACCGGGGCGTGGGTGCCGAAGGGCGAGGTGAGGCTGGTAGATCGAGGGCCCTGACGCCGTCACGGCGTCTCGTGGTGAAGCCGCGCGTCGCAGCCATCCGCGACAGCTGCGCACAAGCTTTTCGCTTCTTTTCTCGAAAAAGAATGCCTTCCTTCCCCTCGACGGCTGGGCGTCAAGCCGTCCGGAACCACGCGAGCTTCCTGGTTCGCAGCCGGCAAGGCTCTCGACCGGTATGACTGCGTAACGTGCTCTCGCAGATGTCTAACTCAGCCCCTGCGCGCCCAGGTGGCGGAAGGCGTCCGTCAGGACGTAGTCCCCAGCATCGGGCCGCAGGCGGCCCGCATCGATCATGCCGTTCCTCCAGCCATGACTGTAGCCGCGGGAATGCCCGGAGCCTGGCACGCGCAGGCCGTCGAAGCCATCCATGTAGCCGAGCAGCATGTCGGCCTCATCCAGCATCGCAAACTCCGCGACGGAGGTGATCGGCGCAAACTCAGACACTGTTTCCTCCCAACCACGTACCCGCAAGCTTCAGGCAAAAAGTTTCGCACTCAATCGTTACTCAAGTGATAATATCGCGGCGCAAGTTCGACGGCAGGTCCGGTGACGCGGACGCAAGACTGCTGGCCGCGATGACGCCATTAACGATGCAACAAGGGTTCTGTGATGTATGAAAGTCATTCCGAAGCTCACACCCCCGACAAACCGCGCAGGGGCATAGGACGACACATACTTGACCGAAGATACGAGGCACGTCTGGCGATGGATGTAGACACCAAGCGGGACGCCTACGCTTTGAGGTATCGAAGCTACTATTCGCAAGGCTTCATACCTGCAAACACCACAGGCCTGTTCGGCGATCACTTCGATGAGACGCCGAACACCAGGACTGTTGTTGTGTATGTGGAAGGGACGGCGGTGGGCTCGGTGCGGACGTGCCTGCTGAGGCGGGGACCCGGCAGCCCCTCGCCGGCGCGGCAAGCCTACCCCGACGAGTTGGAGAGCCTGCTGGTCGGCTGCGGCGAGGCGCGAGAGGGCTGGGACGGCCTGGAGGTGAACCGCATGGTGCGGGCGCCGGAAGCCGCCGACGACCAGGGCCTGGTGTTCATGCTCTACCGGCTGGCAGGGCGGCTGGCGATCTCCGCCGGCTTTCGGGTGGTAATCTCCTGCGCCCGGCGCAACCACCTGCCGTTCTACCGCCGCATGCGCTTCACCCAGGCCGGCGAGGCCAAGACCTACCCCGGACTGTCCTGCCCCATGGTGCTGTTGCAGTCGTCGAGGTCGGAGTGGGACACGATGCGGGAGGGTTTCCGGCTGATGGACCCCGAAGCGGGCCCGCCGGGCCTGCTGGACGGTTTGGAAGCCGGGCTTACGGTCTACCCCCACCTGGTGCGGCGAGGGTAGCCGAGATGGCAGACTTCGGTGATCTCCTGTGGTCGGCAGCGACCTTCCTGGCGATCCTGAACTTCGCGTCCCTCAGCTGGGGGGTGAGGGGACACTTCGTGGTCACGGGCGGCGTGGCACCCGGCATGCGCCTGATCACGTGCCTCACCCTGTCGAGCTTCGCCTGGTTCGTGTGGGTACGCGTGGCACAGGCGGCGGCGGACCGCGCGGCGCACCCGCTCGCCGATGCGTCCGGGCTAGCGGTGCTGAGCCTCGACATGGCGCTGTTCTGGTGGGCGGTGCGCACCACGCGGGCGCGCCGGCTCACCTTGGCGTTCAGCGCCGACCAACCTTGCTTCCTGCACGAGTCCGGGCCGTATGCCTGGGTGAGGCACCCGTTCTACGTCTCCTACGTGCTGTTCTGGGTCGCCACGGCGCTGCTCTGCCATCGCTGGGCGCACTGGCTGGTGCCGGCTGCAATGGCTGCCGTCTACGTCAGGGCCGCCCGGATGGAAGAGGCCAAGTTCGCCGCCTCGCACCTGGCTGCCGACTACGAGCGCTACAGGTCGCGAACGGTCTCGCTGCCGCGGCTGCGCGGCGCCGGGTGAGGACCGAACCGTGACGTCGGCCAGCACCGAGGCGTCTGACCTGCCAGGCGGCGCGCCGGCCCAAGCCATGCGACAGGCGTGGCCGGCGGTTGCGCTGCGCAGGGCCGGGCGTCTCCTGCAGTCAAGCCGGCGGAGGATCGAAGCGGCCGCCGTCGCCCTGGGCCTGTCGGTGCCGGAGGACATGCCCGAGCTCGCCGAGGAGCAGGTCAGGGGCTTGCGGGTTACCGCGGTGGCACTGGCGGCGTGCGGCATGAACGGCGTCCTGCTCGCCATGTGCGACTTCGGTGCGCGCGCCGGTGTTGTGGGCGGCCTGCTGGCCTGCACCCTGGTCCTCGCCTACGCCCTGTGGATCATACTGGCGGTCAAGGGCGGCAGGGCAGGTTGGTTCGTCCGAGCCTCGGTCGTCCTGCTCAGCGTCCAGGGCACGCTCTGGGCCGTGTTCCTCTACCACGTGGCCGGGGTGGCGACGGCCAGGCAGTCGAACATCGTGGTCGGTATCGCTATGGCGCTGGTCTCCACACCCATGCTGGCGGCGCCGTTCGTCGTGGCGGTCGCGTTCTGGATCCCGGTGTCGATCGGTGCCGAGCTGGCACTCGGGTGGGGGCTGAACCCGAGCGACCCCTATTTGGCGCACTGCTTCGTCGGCTACGAGGTGTTCACGCTGGTGGGGATCGTCTTCATCAACCGCACCCTGCTGCAGAAATCCATCGGCCGCGTGCGGCTGGACGCGCAGAACGCGACGGTCAGCCTGCTGCTGAAGGAGTACGAGGAGAACGCAGCCGACTGGCTGTGGGAGACCGACGACGACATGCGCGCGCGTCACGTGACCCAGCGTTTCGCGCAGGTGCTCGGGTCGAGCGTCGACGCACTGGAGGGCACGCCGATCGCCGACGCGCTGCGGGTGCTGCCCGGCAGCAGCGACCACCTGCGTCTCATCGGGCTGGTGCGGGAGCGAAACGCGTTCCGGGACCAGGCGGTCCGGGCCTTCATCGACGGCGAGGAGCGCTGGTGGCTGCTGAGCGGCCGGCCGATGACCGACCTGCAGGGGCGGCCGTCAGGCTATCGTGGCGTGGGATCGGACGTGACCGAGGCCAGGCGCGCCGACGAGGCGACGCTGTACCTCGCGACCCACGACACGCTGACCGGCATCGCCAACCGCAGCGTGTTCCTCGAACGCATGACGGCTGCCTGCTCCAAGGCCGGCCAGGCCGACACGCGGTTCGCCCTGCTGATGGTGGACCTCGACCGCTTCAAGGAGATTAACGACGACTACGGACACGCGGTGGGCGATCAGATCCTGCAGTTCGTCGCCGAGCGGCTGGAGCGGGAGAACGCCGCCCGCAAGACAGTCGCCCGGCTGGGCGGCGACGAGTTCGCGCTGATGCTGCCGCATGCCGATGCAGAGCGGGCCGGCGCGCTGGCGGCCAGCCTGATTGCCGCGCTGAGCGAGCCGATGCATGTCGGCGAGGCCGTGCTCAGCGTGGGTGCCAGCATCGGCGTCGCCCTGTTTCCGAAGGACGGCGGCACGACGACCGAGCTGATGCGCAACGCCGACCTCGCACTCTACCGGTCCAAGCGCGAGGGCAGGGGCAGGCACCTGCTGTTCGACAGCGCGTTCGGCGAGGAGTTCGAGACCCGCATGGTGCTGCTCTCGGAGCTCAAGCGGGCCGTCCAGGAGGGCGCGCTCACCGTGGCGTTCCAGCCGATCATCGACATGGCGACGGGACACGCTAACTCCATGGAAGCGCTGTGCCGCTGGAACCACCCGGCACGCGGGGCGATCTCGCCAGCCGTGTTCATCCCACTGGCCGAAGAGAGCGGGCTCATCATCGAACTTGGCTACCACGTCCTCGTGGAAGCCTGCCGCGCGGCAGCGAGCTGGCCGAGTTCGGCTTGCGTGTCGGTCAACCTCTCGCCGCTACAGCTGAAGGATCCGACGCTGTGCGAGCGGGTGGCGACCACCCTTGCCGCCTGCGCGCTGGAACCGTGCAGGCTCGAGCTGGAGGTAACCGAAAGTGCCTGGCTGAACGGCGACGCCCAGACCAACGAGCAGATCACGCGCTTGCAGGGCCTGGGCGTCAACATCGTCATGGACGATTTCGGCAGCGGCTTCTCGTCGCTCTCGACGCTGCATCGGTTCGACTTCCACGGCTTGAAGATCGATGCGGACTTCATGCGCAACGCGGCGTCGGACCCAAAGGCGGGTGCTATCGTGCGCCTGGTTGCCAAACTGGCGCGCGAACTCGGGATCAAGCTGACTGCGGAGGGGATCGAGACGGAAACGCAACTTGCCTGCGTGCGCGCCTGGGGCATTCCGCGCGCACAGGGCTACCTGCTAGGGCGACCGCAACCGCTGGCGGCCGGCGAGGTGCCGGCCAGCATGTGCTCTCTTTCCGTTCGGCCGCCGACTTGGAATGGACGCCAGCAGACGGTTGCCCTGCGTGCCTGAAGGAAGAAGCAAAGCCTGCTTTTTTGCAAAAAAGCAACAAAGAACTTTCGTCTCTGCTGTCGCGGACTTTCCTGCAGCGCGTGCGCAAGGGAACAAAAGTTTTTGGTTCTTTTCAAAAAAGAACCGCTTGCTTTTCGCCGGCTCAGATACGCTCGATCTCCGCCCCGCAAGCCCCCAGCTTGCGCTCCACCGCCTCGTACCCCCGATCCAGGTGGTACACCCGGTTGACGATCGTCTCGCCGCGCGCCGCCAAGCCAGCCAAAACCAGCGACACGCTGGCGCGCAGATCCGTCGCCATCACCGGCGCGCCCTGCAGGTGCCGCACCCCGCGCACAATCGCCGAAGACCCGTGCACGTTAATCCGCGCCCCCATCCGGTTGAGCTCCGGGGCGTGCATGAAGCGGTTCTCGAAGATCGTCTCGGTGATCATCGCGGCACCCTCGGCCACGCACATCAGCGACATGAACTGCGCCTGCATGTCGGTGGGGAAACCCGGGTAGGGCTCGGTTTTCATGTCGGTACCGTGCAAGCCGTTCAGGCGGCGCACCACCAGGCCGTCCTCGGCCTCGCTCACCTCCACGCCGGCCTCGCCGAGGGCGACCGCCAAAGCCGCCATGTGGTCCAGCCGCGCGCCCAGCAGCTTCACGCTGCCGCCGGCGATGCCCGCGGCACAGGCGTATGTTCCCGTCTCGATGCGGTCCGGCACGATCATGTGCTCGGCGCCGTGCAGGGCCGGCACGCCGTCCACCACGAGCTGGTCGGTGCCGATGCCTTCGATCCTGGCGCCCATCGCCACTAGACAGTCGGCCAGGTCGGTGATTTCCGGCTCGCGCGCCGCGTTGCCCAGCACGGTACGCCCCTCGGCCAGGCTCGCCGCCATCAGCAGGTTCTCGGTGGCGCCCACCGAGACGAACGGGAAGACGATGTCCGCCCCGCGCAGCCCCTGTGGCACGGCAGCGTGCACGTAACCGCCCTCCAGCCGGATTTCGGCGCCCATCTGCTCAAGGCCCTTGAGGTGCAGGTCCACCGGCCGCGCGCCGATGGCGCAGCCGCCCGGCAGGGACACCTGCGCTTCCCGGCAGCGCGCCAGCAGCGGGCCGAGCACCAGGATGGAGGCGCGCATTTTCCGCACGATGTCGTAGGGCGCCAGCGTGCTGGTGATGCGGCCGCCCAGCGAGAGGCGGCGGCCGTCGTTACCGGGGCGCTCCACCGCGATGCCGTGCTGGGCGAGCAGGGCGCCCATCGTGTCGAGGTCGGCGAGCAGGGGCACGTTGGTCAGGACCAGGCGCTCGTCGGTGAGCAGGCCGGCGGTCATCAGCGGAAGGGCCGCGTTCTTGGCGCCGCGGATGGGGATGTCGCCGTGGAGGGGGCGGCCGCCTTTAATGAGTATTCGGTCCATGAAACATCCCAAGAAAGAATCTTCTTTTTCGAGAAAAAGAAGCAAAAGCTTTTACCGCGGCTGTCGCGGTTTTTTCCTGTGAGCGCGCGACAGCGGAAGCAAAAGTTTTTTGGTTGTTTTTTTCAAAAAGAACTGCTTGCTTTTACAACTTCGGCAACGACACGCCCCGCTGCCGCATATACTTCCCGCCCCGATCCGCATAGCTCACTTCCGGTGCGCTATCGCCACGCAGGAACAGAAACTGGCAGATCCCCTCGTTGGCGTGGATCTTCGCGGGCAGCGGCGTGGTGTTGCTGATCTCGATCGTCACCTGTCCTTCCCACTCCGGCTCCAACGGCGTCACATTGACGATGATTCCGCAGCGCGCATAGGTCGACTTGCCGAGACAGATGACAAGTATGTCGCGCGGGATGCGGAAGTACTCGATCGTGTGGGCAAGGGCGAAGCTGTTGGGCGGGATGATGCAGACTGGCGCCCGGCGAGTGACGAAGCTGTCGGCGCTGAACGCCTTGGGGTCGACGATGGCGCTGTCCACGTTGGTGAAGATGCGGAAGTCGGGTGCCACGCGCGCGTCGTAGCCGTAGCTCGACAGGCCGTAGCTGATCACCCCCTCGCGCTTCTGGCTTTCCGTGAACGGCTCGATCATGGCGTGCTCTGCGGCCATGCGGCGTATCCAGTGGTCGGGCATCACGGGCATGAAGGCGAGGCGACTCCGGCAGGTCGTCGGGACAGCGTAGAGCGCTTTGCCGCCTGAATGAACAGGGCAGTCAAGCCGCAGGCCGCCCCAGGTTGTTCTATTGACCAGCATCTTCATCGTCGAGTCGCACTTTGCCGGCCGGAGAACGCCGAGTTCAGCAACTGTAATACCAACGGGCGTGGAGATTGACCGTTCTAAAGCAAGCAAGGCCTTCTTTTTTGAAAAAAAGAAGCAAAATACTTTTGTCTCTGCTGTCGCGGACTTGTCCGGAGAGCGCGCGACAGCGGAGTCAAAAGTTTTTTGGTCCTTTTTTTCAAAAAAGGACTGCTTGCTTTCTATGGGTCGGCGTAAAGGCCGGCTGGTATAAATTCGGACCCTTAAAGCCTGGAAAAGAAGGCGAGGTCTGCTTCTTAAAAAGCGGGGCAAATCTAAGGTAAGGAGCGAACACCCCGGCCGAGAAGCTGAGCGACTGGGCCCGCTTTCGACACGCGATGTTCGTCTGTCCAGATGGCCGGTTCAAGACCGAGCCGCCTGCGGCGGTCGCTTCGCGAGCCCTGAGCTAGCCATCTTGACAGCCAAGATACTGAAATCGAAGAAACCTCGGCGTGCGACCCTGGTGAAAGAGGTATTCGAACCCGGGTCCGCCCAGCTAGAAACGTCTAGTCCAGCTGTCGCGGCGCCGCCCTCAGCGCGCACCCAGGAAGCAAAAGTTTTTTGGTTCTTTTTTTCGAAAAAGAACCGCTCGCCTCGCTTATCAAAAGGCGAGAACGCCGGTCCTAGCCCACCTTCGGGTTCGCCACCGGCGGCGCCTCCTCGCGAGCCCGGGTCTGCGCCTTGCGGCGGCGCAGGTTCTCGCGCAGCGCCGCCGCCTCGCGGGCGCGGCGGGCGTCCGCCTCGGCCTGGGCGCGTTCGTTCAGGTTCGGCGCCGGCTTGACAGGCGGGGCGCGCTCATCGGGCACGGTCACGGCACTTCGTCGGTGAACACGTTGAACCCGGACAGGATGCTGGGGCCGAACACGGTGGAGATGGCCACGTCGGTGGCGTCGCGGCCGCGCGCCATCAGGATGCGACCGATCCGCGGTATGTTGTGCCGTGCGTCGAAGGTGTACCAGCGGCCGCCAAGATAGGCCTCGAACCAGGCGGAGAAATCGCCGGGCGCGGGCACGACCGGCACGCCGATGTCGCCCAGGTAGCCGGTGCAGTAGCGGGCCGGGATGTTCATGCAGCGGCACAGGGCCACGGCCAAGTGGGCAAAATCGCGGCAGACGCCGCGGCCTTCCTGGTAGGCCTCCCAGGCGGTGCGGGTGGAGCGGGCGTCCTGGTAGTTGAACTTGATGTGGCCGTGGACGAAGTCGCAGATCGCCTGCGCGCGGCCCCAGCCGGGCGCGGTGTGGCCGAACATGGACCAGGCGACGTCGCTCAGCCGGTCAGTCTCGCAGTAGCGGCTGCCGAGCAGGAAGGTCAGCATTTCGGAAGGCAAGTCCTCCACCCTGTGCTGCTCGGCGCCGGGTGCTACCTCGTCGGGCAGGCCGGTGTCGTAGACGTCGAAGGCGGTGGAAATGGTGGTGCGGCCGGGCGGGGCGAGGATGCGGGTGCAGATGTTGTCGAACTGGTCGTGGTAGGTGTTCGGCGGCGCGAACGGGGTGATCACCACCGGGCCGGGCGTGAGCAGGTCGCCGGTGCGGCTGGGATGCACGCTGATGGCCAGCATCATCGGCGTGGTCTGCGGGCAGTCGAAGCTGATTTCGTAGCCGGCGTGTATGCGCATCCAGTCAATCCCCGAACCTGCCGGCCGGCCTGTGCGGCGGCACTGCGGTTGCTAGCATGTGGCCGAGCCTCCCAACCAGAAGCCCTGAGGGAACCTGCAATGCAACGATCATGCCTTGCTGCCACGCGCGGACGGCGCCACGGGCAAGGAAGCAAGGCCTTCTTTTCTGAAGAAAAGCAGCAAAAGACTTTTGGTCCGGCTGTCGCGGCGTTTCCCTCAGCGCGCGCTCAAGGGAACAAAAGTTTTTTGGTTCTTTTTTTCAAAAAAGAACCGCTTGCCTTGCCTTCCGTATCGCCGGCATGAGCCCGCAACTCCTCGCCACCGGCGAGCCACCGCCCGTCCGGGTGATCAACCCCGCCGGACGCTCGCCCTTCCTGCTGGTGTGCGACCACGCCGGCCGGCGCGTGCCGCAATGTCTTGGCGACATGGGCGTCTCCGCCGCGGACTGGGACCGCCACATCGCCTGGGACATCGGCACGGCGCCGCTCTGCGACATGCTGGCCAACGCGCTGGATGCGGTGTGCATCGCCCAGACGTATTCGCGCCTGGTGATCGACTGCAACCGGCGGCCGGGCCACCCCGCCTCCATCCCGCCGGTCAGCGACGGCACGCCGGTGCCGGCAAACGTCGGCATCCCTGCGTGGCAGGCGACCGCGCGGGTGGACGAGGTATTCGCGCCCTACCACGCCGCGATCGCCGGCGAGGTGGACCGGCGGCTGGCCGAGGGGCGTGCCTGCGTGTTCATCGCCGTGCACAGCTTCACGCCGGTGATGGGCGGGGTGGCGCGTCCCTGGCAGGCCGGCGTGCTGCACAACCGTGCGCCGGAGCTGTCGAGGGCGCTCGGGCGCCTGCTGGCAGCGAGCGGCCTGCTGGTGGGGGACAACGAGCCCTACCGGATGGCCGACGACTCGGACTACACGGTGCCGCTGCACGCCGAGTCGCGCGGGTTGCCCTACGTGGAGCTGGAGATACGCCAGGACCTGATCGGGGACGCGGCGGGGCAGGCTGAGTGGAGCGGCCTCTTGGCGCGGGCTTTGCCGGAGGCGAAGAAAGCAGTTCTTTTTTGAAAAAAAGAACCAAAAAACTTTTGTCTCCGCTGTCGCGCGCTCGTCCGAAAGGGGGCGCTCTCATGGAAGCAGCAAGGTTTTCCTGCTGTCGCGAACTCTCTGCAGCCCAGCCCCAAGAAGCAGAAGTTTTTTGGTTCTTTTTCAAAAAAGAACCGCTTGCCTTGCCTTTACGCCCGAGCCTGCCGCTTGCGCGGCGTCGGCACCGACATCGCCGCGTTCGCATTGCTGGCGGGCGACGGCTGCTGAAACCTGACCGGCGGCGCCACGAGAGCAGCCAGCATCGTCTCGATCTGCGGCAGCAGCACGTCCGGCGTGTCCAGCAGGCAGAGAGCCGTGTCGCCGTGAGCGCCGGCCAGCATGAAGCCGATTTGCTCGCGCAGCTGCTCGACCGGCTCGGAGAGGTCTGCCGGCAGCGAGTAGCGCTCCCGCACCAGAAGCAGATGCGCGTCCAGCGGCGCGTTGAAGGCGGAGCGGGTGGCGGCGACGTAGGCGGCGCGGCGTGCCGCCTGGGGATCCTCGGCGGCGGGCGCGTCTCCCATTGCGGCCGCGATAGCGGCCAGGTGGCGGTAGAGGATCTCCGCCAGCAGCGTGTCCAGGTCCGGGAAGTGGCGCCGTATCGTGGCCGGCGCCAGGCGCAGGCCTAGGGCGAAGTTGTTGAAGGTGACGTTGGCACGGCCGAAGCGGGCCAGGGTCGAGGTGGCGGCCGCGACGATGCGCGCCTCCCGGTCCAGCTCGCGTGAGGAAAGGCGGGGGCGTGCGCCTGGCAGGTCGTCGATGTGGGTGCGGAGGGTGCGGGCTGGAGTTGGCATGCCCCATCGTATAGTAAACTTTCCGTGATCTCGGCAAAGAGATTTGACGGGAGCGTAACTAATCTTCGGCGTTGGGCGTTCGGTTAAGCAAGAAAACAAGGTCTTCTTTTTTGAAAAAAAGAAGCAAAAACTGTTGCCTCGCTGTCGCGGACTTATCCGAAGAGCGCGCGACAGCGGAGTCAAAAGTTTTTTGGTCCTTTTTTTCAAAAAAGGACTGCTTGCTTTTTGTAAGTCAGTATAAAGGCCGCCCAGTATTACGTTTGGCGTGGCCTGTTGAAATTGCTTGCCTGTCTCATCTCGAGACACGCACTGCAAGCACGGTCCGCCACAGCCGCACAAAAGTCTTTCGCTTATGCTCTTCAGAAAAGAAGGCCTTGCCTGCCTACCTCGCCCCACTCGGCCAGATTACCACCCGCAACGTCTGCAGCAATATCAGCAGGTCGAACAGCACGGAAAAGTTCTTTACGTAGTAAAGATCGTAGCTAAGCTTGCTGCGCGCGTCGTCCAGCGACGCGCCGTAAGGGTAGTTGATCTGCGCCCAGCCCGTCAGCCCGGCTTTGACCATGTGCCGCTCCTGATACAGCGGCAGCTGGACAGCCAGCTGTTCGATGAAGGTGGGCCGTTCCGGCCGCGGCCCCACCAGCGACATGTGACCGCGCAGCACGTTGATCAGCTGCGGCATCTCGTCGATGCGTGTCTGGCGCAGAAAGTTTCCCACCCGGGTGATGCGCGGGTCGCGTGCGGCCGCCCATACCGCGCCGAACTTCTCCGCGTCCGTGCGCATGGTGCGCATCTTGTAGATGCGGAAATGCGTGTTGCCGCGAGTAATGCGTTCCTGGCTGTAGAGGACCGGGCCGCCGTCGTCGAACTTGATGGCGACGGCGGCGCCGATCAGGAACGGCGAAAACGCCACCAGCAGCAGCGCGCTGACCAGCACGTCGAGGCAGCGCTTCAAAACCTTGTCGATGGTGCCGAAATAGAAGCCGTTGGAGTACAGCAGCCAGCCCACTTCGATGCGGCGAATGTCCACCCGCCTGATCTCGTGCTCCAGGAAGGTCAGGTACTGCACCACCGGGAAGCCCTCCTTCTTGCAGGCGAGCAGGTCGTCGAGCGGCATGCCGCGGCGTTCGTCGGGTGCGACAACGATCTCGTCCGGGGCGACGCTGCGCGCGGCGGACAGCACGCTGGTGTCGCGCAGCAGCAGGATGCCGCTGCCGAGCGCTGCCGCCAGCTGCGGGTCCACCTCGCCCATCTCGTCGGCGTGCAGGAAGTGCACCTCGTAAGTGGGCCGGCTGCCTTCGTTGCGCAGCATGCACAGCAGGTCCCAGGCACGCCGTCCGGCGCCGATGACCAGCAGGCGGCGCTGGAAGACGCCCTGCCGCTTCAGGCCGGAGAACACCAGCCGGCAGGCCAGGCCCGCCACGCAGAACCCGATCACCGCGCCGGAGAACAGCCGCAAGCGGTTGAGTGGCGCGCCGATCCACACGCCCAGCGCCATTAACAGGGCAGCGGTGCCGACTGCGCCCAGGCTGACGGCCAGCGGCACGCGGCCCAGCGACTCCTGCGTCTGGATGATCGCCTCGCGCCGGTAGAGGCCGAGCGCGTAGAGCGAGACGAGGTTGGCAACCGGGTAAAGCAGGGCGGCCAGCCCGTCCGACGTGAAGCGTGTGCACTCGTCGCCCCAGCAGGCCATCTGGAGCAGGATCGGCCAGCCCACGAGGAGGCAAGCCGCGTCCAGCAGAAACAAGGCCTTGCCTGTGGTCATGAGCCGACTTTCCGTCCGGGAGGCCGCGCCGCACCGCGCGTTCGGACTTATAAGCAACGATCGGGCGTCTGAACACAGCTCTGTGATACAACCTGGGCGGGCGTGTCTTCGGGGCTACAGGTTAAGCAAGCGGTTCTTTTTTGAAAAAAAGAACCGCTTGCTTTCTACTCCGCCGCCGCCTCCACCCCGTGCACGATCCTGCGTCGCACCCCGCGCGCCCGCCGCTCCAGCAACAGGTAGATCACCGGCGTAGTGTACAGCGTCAGCGCCTGGCTCACCACCAGCCCGCCGACGATGGCGATGCCCAGCGGCCGCCGCAGTTCCGACCCCGTGCCGAACGCCAGCGCTAGCGGCAGCGCGCCGCACAGCGCGGTCAGCGTTGTCATGATGATCGGGCGGAAACGTTCGAAGCAGGCCTCGCGGATGGCCGCTTCCGGCGTCATGCCCCGTTCGCGCTGCGCGTCGAGTGCGAAGTCCACCAGCATGATGGCGTTCTTCTTGACGATGCCCATCAGCAACACGATGCCGATCACGCTAAGCACGCCGAACTCCGTGCCGCTGATCAGTATCCCAAGCAGCGCGCCCAGGCCGGCAGACGGCAGGGTGGACATGATGGTGATCGGGTGCAGCAGGCTTTCGTAGAGCACGCCGAGCACGATGTAGATCGACAACAATGCCGCCAGGATCAGCGCCGGTTCGGAAGCCAGCGATTGTTCGAACAGCTTGGCGTTGCCGCCGAACTCGATGCGCACGCTGGGCGGCGGCGACATGTCGGCGACGATGGCGCGCACGCGGATCACCGCGTCGCCCATTGCCAGGCCGTCCTTCAGGTTGAACTCGATCTCGCCGGCGACGCGCTGGGATTCGTGCACTACGTTGAGGTCGGCGATGCCGTAACTAAGGTGGGCCACCGCACCCAGCGGCACGGGCAGGCCGGTGTCCGCGCCGACATAGACATGGTCGAGGTAGTGCGGATCGCGCTGCAGCCAGGGTAGCGTCTCGAGGATGACGCTGTACTGGTTGCGCTGGCTGTAGATGGTCGAGATCGGCCGCTGCGCGAACGCGTTGCCCAGTGCCGTGTCGATGGCGGCGGCAGAGACGTGCAGCCGGCCGGCGGCGCCGCGGTCGATGCTGACGGTCACCTGCGGTGATGAGGTGTCGGCGTCCGAGGTGACGTCGAGGAAACCCGGCTCGTGCTGCAGCCGTTGCTCGATCTTGGCTTCCCAGAAATCGGTCTCCGCCACGTTGTCGCCGGTGATGGAGAAGTTGTACTCGCCGCCGGCGCCCGTCTTGTTGCCGCCGCCGAAATCGCCTGGTGCGAACAGCACCGTGTGCAAGGCGGCGATCGGGTCGAGCTTCGGGCGCAGCCGGGCGATGACCGCGTTGGCGCGGATGTGGCGCTCGGATTCCGGCTTCAACGAGACCAGCAGCGTGCCCTGGTTGGCGGTGTCGAACCCGGTGGCCACACCCACGGTCGAGCCGACGGCAGCCACCGCCGGGTCCTGCAGGAGCACGTCGACCACGCGCTGCTGCTGGCGCACCATCTCGTCGAAGGAGATGCTGGCAGCGCCCTCGGTGGTGCCGCGCAGCAGGCCGGTATCCTGTTCCGCCACGAAGTTCTTCGGCACAGCGCCGTAAAGGTAGAAGGTGACCACCACGGTCAGCAAGGTGACGAACAGCATGGTCTTGCGATGGGCCAGGCTCCAGTCGCAGCCGATCATGTAAAGCCGTGTGGTTTCCTGGAAGAAACGCTCCGTGGCGCGGTCCGCACGGCCGAGCCAGCCGGTGGGTTCGCTGTCCACCAGCCGCCCGCACACCATCGGCGTGAGCGTGAGCGAGATGAGTGCGGAGAACACGATGGCGATGGTCAGCGTCCAGGCGAATTCGTGCAGGATGCGGCCGATCAGCCCGCCCATGAACAGCAGCGGGATGAACACCGCGACCAGCGAGAGCGTGATGGAGACGACGGTGAAGCCGATCTGCTGCGAGCCGGTGATCGCCGCCTGCAGCCGCGTCATGCCGGCCTCGCGCAAGCGGGTGATGTTCTCGATCATCACGATGGCGTCGTCCACCACGAAGCCCACCGAGATGGTAATTGCCATCAGCGAGTAGTTGTTCAGTGAAAAACCGAACGCCCACATGCCCGCGGCCGTCGCCGCCAGGGACAGCGGCACGGTGACCGCGGCGGCCACGGTTGCCGCCACCCGGCGCAGGAAGATCATCACCGTGAGCAGCACCAGCGCGCCGGTGATCAGCAGCGTGATCTTCACGTCGTTGGTGCTGGCGCGGATGGTGGCGGTGCGGTCGTCGAGCACCGTCAGGCTGATGTCGGGCGAGATCCAGCCGCGCACCTGCGGCAGCAGCGCGCGGATGCGGTCCACCGTGTCGATGACGTTGGCGCCTGGTATCTTGTAGATGCGCAGCAGGATAGCCGGCTTGTGTCCGTTCCAGGCAGCCAGCCGAACGTTGCTGACGCTGTCGGCCACCTTCGCCACGTCGGACAGCCGCAGCACGGCGCCGTTGGACGCTTTCAGCACGATGCGGCCGTAATCCGCGGCGTGGCGGATCTGGCCGTTGATGGCGACCTCCTCGGCGCGGTTGCGGCCCTGGAAACTGCCGGTGGGCTCCAGCACGTTGGCGTTCACGACCGCCTGGCGCACGTCGTCTGCCGAGATGCCGGCCGCACGCACCGCGCCGGGGTCGAGCTGGATGCGGATCGCCGGCGTCTGCCCGCCGTCGATCTGCACGCGGCTCACCCCCTCCACCTGGCTGAAGCGCTGCTGCAGAACGGTGTCCGCCGCCTCGTAGATCTGGCCGACGTTGAGCTGGTCGGACGACAGCGCAATGGTCATGATCGCGAGGTCGGCGGGGTTGAACTTCTTGTAGGTGGGCCGCACCGGTAAGCCGCTCGGCAGGTCGGTCTGCGCGGCGTTCAATGCCGACTGCACCTCGCGCGCCGCGTCGTCCGTGCTGCGGTCGAGGTCGAACAGCGCGATGACGTTGGTCTGGCCGGTGGAACTCGTCGAGATCAGGTCGGAGACGCCGCCGATCTCGCCGACGCGGCGCTCCAAAGGGGCCGCGATGGAATTGGCCATGGTGGCGGGGTCGGCACCAGGGCGCGAGGCGAACACGACGATGGCGGGGACGTCGACGTTCGGGAGCGCTGCGACGGGGAGGAACTGGTAGGCGACTACGCCGGCCAGCAGCAGGCCGACGGAGAGGAGGATGGTGCCGACGGGGCGCAGGATGAAGGGAGCGGAGAAGTTCAACCTGGTGTTCCTCGAAGGAAGAAAGCAAGGCCTTCTTTTTCGAGAAAAAGAAGCAAAAAGCTTTTGCGCG
>CAXUIR010000005.1:0-14695 GCA_964251005.1 uncultured Acetobacteraceae bacterium
GGAGTCCTGGCTGCGCGGCGAGCTGGAGGCGCGCCGGGCCGCGGCCACCGCCGCCGGCACCAGCACGCTGGGCGCGCACCGGGCAGACATGCGGGTGACCGACGCGGCAAGCTTCCTTGCCGCCGGCGAGGCGAGCACCGGACAGCGCAAGGCGATGCTGATCGGGGTGCTGCTGGCGCACGCCGCACTGATCGGCGAACAACGCGGATGGGCGCCGCTGCTGCTGCTGGACGAGCCGGCGGTGCACCTGGACGCGGCACGGCGGGAGGCGCTGTGGTCGGAGCTGGGCCGGCTGGACGCGCAGGTGCTGGTGACGGGGACGGACCCGGACGCGTTCGCTGCGCTGCGCGGCCCGGCGGAGTTCCTGACGACCGGGGGCGGGATGCTGACCGGGTTTGACGGAGACAAGTAAAGGCAAGCAAGCGGTTCTTTTTTGAAAAAAAGAACCAAAAAACTTTTGCTTCCTGGAGTACACGATGGAGGAGACACCGCGACAGCGGGAGCAAAAGTTTTTTGCTGCTTTTTTTCAAGAAAGCAGGCCTTGCTTCCTAACCTTACGACCGAGCATCCTCGTCCAACATCGCCTCGATCGACACCCTGAGCCACTTCAGGCTGCCACCAAGCCCCACCTGCACGTGCGACGGACCCGGCGTAAGACTGGTGTGTCCGCGGTGCTGCGGCGTGCTGTCCACCGATACGGTTCCTTCAACATGGTAGATCCGACCAGGGGCTTGTGCCACGAGAACCGTGATTGCGTCGTGCGGGAAGCAGCCTTCGATGCCCTCGGCTTCCCGGTAGAAATCCATGTAGGCCGCATGCGACCGGCCGATCAGCAATCCATGCTCGGTCCTGCTGTTCTGCAGGTAGGCAGCCATCGTCGAGCGCGATAGTTGCACCTTGCGGCAAAGGTCGAGCGGCACGATGGTGACGGGCAGACCGAGGCCGAGCGTCGCGCGCAACGCGTCCGGATCGCACCAGGCGTTGAACTCCGCCGACGGCGTGATGTTGCCGACGTCGAAATACGCGCCGGACATCAACACGATGCGCTCGACGGCAGCGCGGCCGTACCAGGCAACCAGACCGGGAATGTTGGTGGCCGGTCCCAGGCCGATCAGAACCACCGACGAGACAGGACGCGGCGGCGTGCTGCCCAGCACGACGACCGACGCGCCGGCCAGGCTTGCGACCAGGTCCCGGTCGACATGGTCGGTGGCCCCGCCCAGCCCGTCCGAACCGTGCACGTGGCGGGCGTCCCTGCTGAAGCCGTCCTGCGCACACGAGGCGCCGGTCAGGACCGTCCAGCACGCCGCACGGCCGAGCAATCCGCGGAACAGCAGCGCGTTGCGGGTGGCGACCTCTACTGGAACGTTGCCGAAAACGGTCGAGATCGTCAGGTTCGTTCCGAACAGACGGCTGGCGAGAAGGAGTGCGAGGCCGTCATCGACTCCCATGTCGGTATCGATGTGGTAGTGCGTCAAATCCTCGCTCCTGCATGGCGATCGCCTGCTTCATACCGAACGCCCGAAATCCTGACCTTGCACGCAAAAGGCAAGCGGGTTCTTTTTTGAAAAAAGAACCAAAAAATTTTTGTTCCCTGGAGTACACGCTGAGGGAAGCACCGCGACAGCCGTAGCAAAAGTTTTTTGCTGCTTTTTTTCAAAAAAGCAGGCCTTGCTTTCTTGTTGAGCACCGCTTTGGACTGCCGGTATGACACGCGCTGGTGTCGCGGCTAGGACACCTCCGTTCTGTAAGGCAGCGAGGGCTGCGCGCCCGTCCGCGTCACACACACGCCGGCCGCGGCGATGCCGAGCAAGGCAGCCTGGTCAAGCGCCATGTCCTCGCACAGCCCGGCGACGAGCCCGCCGATGAAGCAGTCGCCAGCCGCCGTCGTGTCTCGCACCTTCACGACGCGGGCAGGCAGCACGCGCTCTCCGGACGCGTCGGACAGCAACGCGCCTTTGGCGCCCAGCGTGATCACGACGTTGGCAACGCCGCGGTCACGCAACGCGCGGGCGGCGGCGATGGCGGAGCCGTGGTCCTGCACGCGAATGCCGGTCAGGCGTTCCGCCTCGCTCTCGTTGGGAATCAGGTAGTCGATGGCGGACCACAGGCCGGCCGGCAACGTGTCCGCGGGGGCCGGGTTAAGGACCACCCGGACGCCGGACGACCTCGCCAACCGGGCTGCGTGGTCGACGGTAGCCATCGGCACCTCCAGTTGCAGCACGACGAAGGCGGAGCGGCCGATCAGCCCGGACGCCGCGTCGATGTCGGCGGCCGCAAGCGAAAGGTTGGCGCCTGGTGCTACCATGATCCGGTTTTCGCCCGACGGTTCCACCAAGATCATGGCGGCGCCGCTGGCGCAGTTCTCAGCGGTGACGACATGTTCGACGTCGATGCCGTCGCGTTGCAAGGCTGCGCGAAGCTGTGCGCCGAAATCGTCGGCGCCTACCTTGCCCACCATGGCGACGCGCGCGCCCATGCGGGCGAGAGCCACGGCCTGGTTGGCGCCCTTGCCGCCCTCCGCCAAGGTGAACCCGTCGGCGATGGTCGTCTCGCCGGCGTTTGGCAGACGCGCCACGCGCATTGCCATGTCCATGTTCAGGCTGCCGATGACTGTTGCGGAGCCGGCCAAGTGTCTCTCCTGCGAAGAAAGCAAGGCCTGCTTTTTTGAAAAAGCAGCAAAAAACTTTTGCTACGGCTGTCGCGGAGCTTCCCTCAGCGCATACTCAAGGGAACAAAAGTTTTTTGGTTCTTTTTTTCAAAAAAGAACTGCTTGCTTTCTTCCCTTTTAAAACTTGTAGGCAAGCTCGACACCCGCGGTCAGCGGCAGGTTCGTCGAGACGCGTGTCAACGACGGGATGATCCAGCTGAACGACGTGGTGTTGATGCTGAGCTCGGCGTGCTTGTTTGTCGCGTTGTCCACGAACAGGAACGCCGACCAGCGTGGGCCGACGACGCCGCCGCGGATGCTGATGAGGTCGTAGGGTTGCAGCTTCTCGTAGCGGTAGGAGATGTCGGTCGAGGTGCCGACATACGAGTTCGACAGCCTGCCGACGAACTCGTAGTCGTCGTTGATCGCCGTGTGATACGTCAACACCGTGCTCTCGGTGTAGTCGGGGATGTTGAGGATCGGCGTGCCCACCACCAGGGCAGGGTCGGCGGCGGTGAGCGTCGGGTTCACGCTGGTCAGGGCTGCGTGGGTGTAGGTGCCGCTGAACGACAGCGTCAGGTCCGGCGTCAGGCGCGCGGAGATTTCCAGCTCGGGTCCGTAGGATTCCGCGTTGCCGGCGTTCTGCGTCAGCGGGTACCCGCAGGTCTGGTTGACCAGCTGCTGAACGTTGGACCACTGGATGTAGTAGACGTCGGCGTTGACTGTCAGCCGGCCGTCGAACAGGCGTGCCTTTTCGCCCAGCTCGTAGTTCCAGATTGTGTCCGGCTTGTAGACCTCGTTGGTCAGCGTGCAGCCGATCGAGGTGGGGATGGGAAGGTTCACGCCGCCGGGACGGAAGCCTTTGGCCACTTCGGTGTAGATCGTCAGGTCCGGGTTGGGCTGATAGGCGAGGTTGAACTTCGGCGTCACGCCGCTGGCGGACGTGCTGTACTTGGCGTTCGTCGGCGTCGCGTTGCCGGACGTGGTGCCGATCCCGCTCTCCTGTTCGTAGACGTTGGTGTCGTAGGAGAAGTAGCGCAGGCCCGCGGTGAAGGTCAGCGTCGGGAGTATCTTGTAGGAGCCCTCGCCGAACACCGCATATTGGTCCACATGGTAGGGATTGTTGGCGTCGTAGACGATGCCTTGCGGGTTTGCCGAAGCACCGCCGACGGAGAGGTCCGCGTCGCCCGGCGCGTGGTTGGTGTCGCGGAAGATCGACTCCAGGCGGCTGTAGAACACGCCGACCAGCCATTTCAGGCGCGTGTTGCCGGAGGAGGCAAGTCGCAGCTCCTCGCTGAACTGATCGGATATGTCCTCCTCGGTGAAGGTCGTCGGCACGAAGCCGGCCGGCGACAGGCCGAAGGAGTTGAGCAGGCTGTAGATGGCTTCCGAAGCGTCCTGTGTCTGCCGCTCGTCACGCTCCCAGTATGACGTCGCCGAGGTCAGCGTGGCGAAATCCAAATTGTAGTTCAGCGTGGTGCTGAACAGCTTGAAGTCGTCCGAGAACGGTTCTGCCAGGTTGTAAGGCTGGTAGTGCGCGAGCGAGCTGGAGCCGGGCGGCAGGTCGAACTCGTTGTAGCCGCCCATGTCGATGCGCTGGTACAGGAAGGTGGTGTCAATCGAGAGGTCCGGCGTGGGCGTCAGCAACAGGCTGGCGCGCGCGGCCTGCAAATGCTCGTCGTTGACGTTCGGGATGGTGTGCGACGGCTCGCCGGTGACGTTGCCGCGCGTGCAGGCAAGGTAGGGCGCGCAGGACGGGCTGGGGTTGGTGGGATAAGGGAACGGCGTGTCGACGATGCGGTCGGCCCAGCCGCTGATGTATTTTTCCTCGGCGACGATGCGCAGCGCCGCCTTGTCGTTGACGATCGGGATGTTGACGGCGATCTTCCCGGTCGGGTTCACGCCGCCGCCGGCGGTGCCGGACAGCGTGGTGTCGACCTGGCCGTAGATGCCCTTGTAGTCGGGCGGGTTGGTCAGCAGCTTGATCGTGCCGCCCATCGAGCCTGCGCCGTACAGCGTCCCCTGCGGTCCGCGCAGCACCTCCACCCGGTTCAGGTCGAACAGGTCGGGGTCGATGACCACCTTGCCGTTCAGCGACGCGGCCGGCGGCGTCAGCGGCGTCTCGTCGAGGTAGAAGCCAACGGTGGGAGACGACCCGCCGGACGAGGACAGGCCGCGCGCCTCCAGCTCCGTCTGCCCAGGGCCGGAACTGCGCAACGACAGGCCGGGCGTGGTGTCGACGAGCTGGTTCACCGTCGTGATGCCGGCCTGCTGCAGCTGGCGTCCGGACACCGCGGTGATGCTCAGCGGCGTGTTCTGCACGGTGGAGGCGCGCTTCTCCGCGGTGACCACCACCTCCTCGATCGCCGTGGTGGCGGGAGCGGCCGCGACCTTGGCTTGGCTGGCGGGCGTCGCGGTCCCTGGCGGCGGGGAGGCGGCCGCCGGCGTGGCCGTCTGAGCGTGCGACTGGCTGGCCGGCGCCGTTGTGCATAGCAGGGCCAAGACAAAGCCTCGCCCCAGGATGGTGTCACCTCTGCTCGACATGGCGGCTGCTCCGTTTCGCCCACGCGGGGGCATCATAAGGTGTCAAACGATGCGGCCGATCCTGCAAAGCAGAGCCGACCCGCTGCGGCTTGTCGAACCGCTGTCCTTGTCTGCAGCCTGTTCGATCCGGTGTGGCATGCAAACGTTCCTGGTCCTACCTTAAATAACGGCGGTTCGAGCGTTGACCTGATAGCGAAGGCAAGCAGTTCTTTTTTGAAAAAAAGAACCAAAAAACTTTTGTTCCCTCGAGTACGCACTGCAGAACCATCACGCCCCCAGGAGCAAAAGTCTTTTGCTTCTTTTCTTCAGAAAAGAAGGCCTAGCTTTCTTCCTGGCCACGCAAGTGAGGGCCGTCGTCTCGATGCCTGAAGGCCGCCAAGCCACGTCAGCAATCCCACCCCTTGTGTCCGGGATCGTGACGGATAGGCTTTCCGACTGTCAAGAATGAATTGGTTCATTTTCGGCATACAACCGTAGCTTTTTGCTGGCTCGGCACTCGAATTGCACGGCAACTCATCAATATACACTTCAGACGACTACAATATAGGCAAATGCAAGCAGGAAGATCGGCCGTGTTGCCACCAGGTTAACGTCGTTCGAACCGTTTCAATTTTCTGCTTGCAGGTCGCCCGCCTGGTATGCTGTTCTCCAAGCCGGACCCGTGGCGGCCCGCCTGGTGCGGGTGGCCGATCGCCAGGTCTGCGTCCGGTTCGCCGCGACCTTGACCGTCGCGGCCAAGGCTTTGTCACCGCAATGTCGAAGGAGCGTGTCTTGGCAAGCTCGGAAAACCTCATTCTCAACACCGACAATTACAAACACTGCCACTACGCGCTGTACCCCGAGGGCACGGAATTCGTCTCGAGCTACGTGGAGTCGCGCGGCGGCCTGTACCCGGTGACGATGTTCGTAGGTTTGCAGGCGTTCCTGAGGGAGTACCTCATGAACCCGATCACGCTCGAGCAGATCGACGAGGCGGAGTACCATTGCCGCGAGATCGGCATGCCGTTCCGCAAGGAGAACTGGCTCGGCTTGCTCAACGACCATGGCGGCTACCTGCCGGTGGAGATCGAGGCGGTGGCCGAGGGCACCGTGCTGCCGCCGCGCAACGTGCTGGTGCAGGTGATCAACACGGATCCGAAATACTACTGGGTCACCAGCTTTTTCGAGACGGCGCTGCTGCGCGCGGTGTGGTACCCCACCACCATCGGCACGATCAGCTGGCTGGCCAAGGCGGTGATCAGGCACGCGCTGGACCAGACCTCGGACAACCCGGGCATCCTGCGCCACATGCTGCACGATTACGGTGCGCGCGGCGTGAGCTCGCGCGAGTCCGCAGCCCTCGGTGGGCTCGCTCACCTCGTCAACTTCAACCAGAGCGACACGGTGCCTGGGGTGACCGCGTCCAAGCGCTACTACAACCATGTGACACCCGCGCTGTCCGGCCCGAACTCCGAGCACGCCTCCTTCACCGCCTGGGGCGTGGACGGTGAGGCGGCAGCGATGCGCAACATGATCGAGCGCTACCGCAGCTACGGTGTCGTCATCCTGCTGACCGATTCCTACGACCACGAGAACGCGGTGAAGAACATCATCGGCGGTGAGTTGAAGGAGCTGATCCAGGCAGGACCTGGGCTGATCGGCGTGCGGCCGGATTCCGGTGATCCGGTGCAGGTGACGGCGGACACCACCGGGTGGCTGATGGAGAGCTTCGGCTACACCGTCAACAAGAAGGGCTACAAGATACTCCCCGACTGCGTCCGCGTGGTGCAGGGCGATGGCGTCACGCTGGAGAGCCTGCGCGACATCTACGTCGAAATGACGCGCCGCGGTTTTGCTGCCGACAACGCGGTGTTCGGCATGGGCGGCGGGCTGCTGCAGCACTGCAACCGCGACACGATGAACTTCGCGCAGAAGACCAGCGCGGTGCGGATCAAGGGTAGCTGGGTGGACGTGTTCAAGCAGCCGTCCGGCGCCGCCTTCAAGGCGTCCAAGCGCGGCCGGCTCGGCCTGACGTTTGCGGACGGCGAGTACCGCACCGTCGCGCGCGACACGATCGCCCCGGAGGAGAACCTGCTGCTGCCGGTGTTCCGCAACGGCAAGCTGCTGAAGATGTGGAACTTCGCCGACCTGATCGAGCGCAGCGAGCAGCCGGTGCCGGATGCCTACACCGCGTCCTTCCTGGCGCCGATGATGACCGCCAAGGCCGCCGCCGCCGAGTAGGCTCGCCACCGCCTACGCCGCTGCCGCGCATACACACGAGATAGAGGGTGCTGATGAAAGACTACGATCCGCAGGCGACGAACGCCCGGCGCTACCCGCGCGTGATCACCATGGCGCAGATCGCCGCTCTGCCCAGGTTGCCGTTCAACACCGGCATCGGCACGTCGATCTTCCTCTCGCAGGAACGCGACGACGCGCGCCACTTCCGCCAGGGCGTTTGCGTGCAGGAACCCGACCACCTTCCATACAACTGGAAGCAGGCGGATTTCGACGAGACGCATTACTGCCTGAAGGGCAAGATACGGCTGCACGTGAAGGACGCTGCCGGCCGGGAGATCGTTCTCGAGGCCGGGCCGGGCGAACACATCTACCTGCCGGGCGGCTACGAGTACACGCTGACAGCGACCGGGGTGGCCACCGAGTTCTTCTGGACCAGCGGCCCGTCGCCGCGGTTCGGCCTGGCCGAACTGCCGGAGTTCAGCGCCGCGCTCACCAAGTTACGGGGAGACGACGCGCATGGCTGACCACGACGCGATCGGCGGACGCATGGACCCGATCCACGGCATGAAGGGCGCCAAGCGCTGGGCCTACATCACCCGGCAGAAGACCATCCGTGTCGCCACCGTCAACGAAGATGGCAGCCTGTACCTGTCGCCTTTGTGGTTCGTGGTGCACGACAAACGCATCTTCCTGCCGCTCGACGCGGGCAGCCGGCACGCGACCAACAGCCAGGCCGGCCGGCCGCTGGCCGCGGTGATCGACAGCGGCGACGAGTACGCGACGGTGCACGGCATCCGCTTCACCGGCACCCTGAAACCGGTGGAGGACGCGGCCTTCTTCGCCCAGGCGATGACGATGATCTTCGAGAAGTATTTCTACGACGGACATCCTTACGCGGAGAGCTACTTCCAGTTCGGCGTGGCCGCCGGTCGCCGCGTCGTCGAGCTGGTCACCCAGAAGGCGGTCGGCTGGGACATGCGGGAGACGTCGCTGCCCACCGTGCCGGAAGCGCGGATGCTGCCGGACTTCGTCACCAATCGGCTGCTCGGCGACTGATCACCAACAAACCGCGGCGCAGCAATTGCCAACGGGGACGACATGACCGGCGAGCGACTTCTGTTTGTAGGCGAATCCTGGGTCAAGCACACGACCCACATCAAGGGATTCGACCAGTTCACCTCCGTCGAGTACGAGGAGGGCGCGTCGGTCTTCCTCGGCTGCCTCGACCAGGGCGGCTTCGCCACCGACTACGTGCGCGCGCACGAGGTCTCCGCGCGGTTCCCTACCACCCAGGCGGGCCTTGCGGCCTACGACGCCGTCATCCTCAGCGACATCGGGTCGAACTCCTTTTTGCTCACCGACGAGACGTTCCTGCGCTCGGCGGTCGGCGCCAACCGCCTGCAACTGCTGGCCGACTACGTGCACGGCGGCGGGGGGCTGGTGATGGTCGGCGGCTACATGTCGTTCACCGGCATAGACGGCCGCGCGCGCTACGCGATGAGTCCGCTGGCGGACGTCCTGCCGGTCGAGCTGCTGCCATACGACGACAGGATCGAGGCGCCGCAGGGGCTCGCACCAGAGTTGTGCGCGCCGGGCCACGCGGCGATCGGCGACACGCCCGGCGGCTGGCCGGTCCTGCTCGGCTACAACCGCACCACCGCCAGGCCGGGCAGCACCGTCATCGCGACCGTGGGCGGCGACCCGCTGCTGGTGGTGGGCGAGCACGGCGCCGGCCGCGTCGCCGCCTTTACCTCCGACCTCGCACCGCATTGGGCGCCGCCGGAGTTCCTGCGCTGGCACGGCTATCCGACGTTGTGGAGTTCGCTGCTGCGCTGGGCCTGCCGCCGGCAGCAAGGCTAGCGGCGTGGACGCGCACGGATGAAGATCGTCGCCTGCAACAGCAACCTCCAGCTGGCCAACGCTGTGGCCGCCGAGCTGGACCTGGCGCTGTGCAAGGTCAGCGTGCGCCGGTTCGGCGACATGGAGATCTTCGTCGAAATACACGAGAACGTCCGCGGCGAGGACGTCTTCGTCATCCAGAGCACCTGCGCGCCGGCCAACGACAACCTGATGGAGCTGCTGATCATGCTGGACGCGCTGCGCCGCGGCTCGGCCCGCCGCGTCACCGCCGTCGTCCCCTATTTCGGCTACGCAAGGCAGGACCGCAAATCCTCCCCGCGCAGCCCGATCTCCGCCAAGCTCGTCGCCAACCTGATCACCGAGGCCGGCGCCAACCGCGTGCTGACGATGGATCTGCACGCGCCGCAGATCCAGGGCTTCTTCGACATCCCCGTCGACAACCTCTACGCCGCGCCCCTGTTCGCCGCCGACGCCCACTCCCGCTTCGCCAACCGCGCCATGATGGTGGTCTCGCCCGACGTGGGCGGCGTGGTGCGCGCGCGCCAGCTGGCCGAACGCCTGAACACCGACATCGCCGTCGTCGACAAGCGGCGCGAGCGTGCCGGCGTCTCCGAGGTGATGAACGTGGTGGGCGACGTTGAAGGCCGCTACTGCATCCTCGTCGACGACATCGCCGACAGCGGCGGCTCGCTGTGCAACGCCGCCCAGGCGCTGGTCGCGCGCGGGGCGGACGCCGTGGAGGCCTACGTCACCCACGGCGTGCTGACCGGCGGCGCGGTGGAGCGCGTGGCCGCCTCGCCGCTGGGCACGCTGACGCTGACCGACAGCATCGCCGCCACCGGCCGGATGCAGGCCGCCGGCAACATCCGCCACATTTCCACCAGCTCCCTGCTGTCGCGCGCGGTGCGTGCGGTCTCCGACGAGAGCTCCGTCTCGTGCCTGTTCCACTGACGATGCGAGGACCACGCATGAGGATCGGCTACAAGGCTTCCGCCGAGCAGTTCGCGCCGCGCGCGCTGCTGGACTTCGCCGTGCTGGCCGAGGAGCTCGGCTTTGAGTCCTGTTTCGTCAGCGACCACTTCCAGCCGTGGCGCCACACCGACGGCCACGCGCCGTTCGCGTTCTCCTGGATGGCCGCGCTGGGCGAGCGCACGCGCGCCATGCAGATCGGCACCAGCGTGGTGACGCCGACGTTCCGCTACCACCCCTCCGTCGTCGCCCACGCGGTGGCCACCCTGGCAGTGCTCTACCCAGGCCGGCTGCTGCTCGGCGTGGGCACCGGCGAATCGCTCAACGAGGTGCCGTCCACCGGCATCGCCTGGCCGAACTTCAAGGAACGCGAGGCGAGGCTGCGCGAGGCGGTGACGCTGATGCGCCTGCTCTGGAGCCAGGAGCGGGTGACGCACCACGGCACCTACTACCGCACCGAGAACGCGACGCTGTACGACCGGCCGGACACGCCGGTGCCGATCTACCTCGGCGCCGCCGGCCCGAAGGCCGCGTTCACCGCCGGCGAGCTGGGCGACGGCTTCATCTGCACCAGCGGCAAGGCGCCCGCCCTTTACGCCGACACGCTCATTCCCAACGTGCAGGCCGGCCGCGCGCAGTCCGGCCGGCCGGGCAGCTACGACATGATGATGGAGATCAAGCTGTCCTTCGACACCGACAGGCAGGCGGCGCTGGAGAACACCCGTCCCTGGGCCGCGCTGTCGCTGTCGCCGGAGGAGAAGACCGGCGTGGAAGACCCGATGGAGATGGAACGGCTGGCCGACGCGCTGCCGCTGGAGCGCTGCGCCAGCCGCTGGATCGTCACCACCGACGCCGACGAGGTCGTCGAGCGCGTGCGGCCCTACGTGGCGCTGGGATTCCGCCACCTGGTGTTCCACGCGCCCGGCCCCGACCAGGCGCGGTTCCTGCGGCTGTTCGCCGAGACCGTCGCCCCCCGGCTGCAGGCCGCGTTTTGACGATGTCGCCCCGGGCCACCACCTGGCGATGACGCGGACGCTCACCGCCACCGCGCTGCCTCTGCCGCTCGTCCGCCCCGGCGACGACCTGGCCGGCCTGCTCGCCGAGGCGCTGTCCGGCGTGACGCTGGCCGCGCAGGACGTGCTGGTGGTGGCGCAGAAGATCGTCTCCAAGGCGGAGGGGCGCTACGTCCGGCTGGCCTCGGTGGCGTGCACGGAGGCCGCGGGCGCGATGGCCGAGCGGCTGGACAAGGACCCTGCCCTGGTCACCCTGGTGCTGCAGGAATCCGACCACGTGGTGCGCGCCGAGCGCCAGGCGCTGATCGTGCGCCACCGGCTGGGCTACGTCATGGCCAACGCCGGCATCGACCAGTCCAACCTCGACCCCGCGGCTGAGGACGGGCCGGCGGTGCTGCTGCTGCCGGAGGACCCGGACGCCTCCGCCGCCGCGCTCCGCCTCGGGCTGGGCGAGCGCCTGGGCGTGCGCCTGCCGGTGATCGTCAGCGACAGCTTCGGCCGGCCGTGGCGCCGCGGCAGCGTCGGCGTGGCGCTGGGGGTCAGCGGCCTGCCGGCTGTGCTTGACCTGCGCGGGGCGGCGGATTTGTTCGGCCGCGCTCTGCAGATCACCCTGTCCGCCTTCGCCGACCAGATCGCCAGCCTGGCCTGCCTGCTGATGGGCGAGGGCGCCGAGGGCGTGCCCGCCGTGCTGGTGCAGGGCCTGTCCTGGTCGGCCGCGCCGGGCACCGGTGCCGATCTGCTGCGCCCGGCGCAGGAGGATATGTTCCTGTGACCGGCACCGTGCTGGCCCTCTCCGGCGGCGTGGGCGGCGCCAAGCTGGCGCTGGGGCTGCTGCACGCCTTGGCCGAGGAGGGCAACCCGGCCTCCGACCTGCTGGTGGTGGCCAACACCGGCGACGACTTCGTCCACCTCGGGCTGCACGTCTCGCCTGACGTCGACACGCTGCTCTACGTGCTCTCCCGCCGCGACGACACCGAGCGCGGCTGGGGCAGGCGGGAGGAGAGCTGGCAGTTCATGGCGGCGCTGCGCGAGCTGGGCGGCGAGGACTGGTTCCAGCTCGGCGACCGCGACCTCGCCCTGCACGTGGAGCGCACCCGCCGGCTGCACGCCGGCCAGAGCCTCTCGGAGGTGACAAGCGCGGTGGCCGAGCGGTTCGGCATCGCCGCCCGCCTGGTGCCGATGACCGACGACCCGGTCCGTACCCGCGTGCAGTGCGGCGACGGCTGGATGGGCTTCCAGGAATGGTTCGTCGGCGCGCGCTGCGAACCGGCGGTGCGCGCGCTGGACTTCGCCGGCGCCCAGGCGGCCCGCCCGCACCGGCAGGTGCTGGCCGCGCTGGCGGACCCGGCGTTGCGCGCGGTGGTCGTCTGCCCGTCCAACCCGCTGCTCAGCATCGGCCCCATCCTGGCGATGCCGGCGTTGCGCGAAGCGTTGTCCGCCTGCACGGCGCCGGTGGTGGCCGTCGCGCCGATCATCGCCGGCCAGGCGGTGCGCGGCCCGACGGTCAAGCTGATGCGCGAGCTCGGCCTGGTGGCCGACGCCGCCGGGGTGGCGCGGTTCTACGACGGCCTGATCGGCGGCTACGTGCTCGACTCGGCGGACGCGGCGCTGGCCTCCGGGTTGCCGCGCCTGGCCACCGTGGCGCTGCCGACGCTGATGACCACCCTGCAGGACCGCGTGCGGGTGGCCGCCGCCACGCTGGCCCTGGCCGACGCCATGCGTGACGGCAGGGTGGCGGCATGACCGCGTATGGCACCTGGGCGGCGGTTCCGGTGAAGAGCCTGGGCCGCGCCAAGCAGCGCCTGGCGCCGGTGCTATCGCCCGGCCAGCGGCGGCGCCTGGTGCTGGCGATGCTGCACGACGTGCTGGACGTGCTGGCCCGCACGCCCGGTCTGGCCGGCGTGCTGGTGGTCAGCCCCGATCCGGACGTTCTGGCGCTGGCCGCCGTCTGCGGCGCCGCCCGCCTTGTCCAGGCGGGCGATGTGGGCTTGCCGGAGTCGGCCGACGCAGCCGCCCGGGCCGCCGCCACCTACGGCGCCGATTGCATCATGGTGGTGCCGGCCGACCTGCCGCTGGCCTGCCCGGCGGACTTCCTCGCCATGCTCGCCGGCCCTGCGCCCGGCTGCGTGCCCGGCTGCGTCATCGCGCCGTCGACGGATGGCAGCGGCAGCAACTGCGTGAGGCTGCCTCTACCCGCCGCGATCGGCTTCCAGTTCGGCCCCGGCAGCTTCCGCAAGCACGTCGACGCCGCCCGGGCGGCGGGGCTGGCAACCAGGGTCGTCCATCGTGCTGGCCTGGCGCTCGACATCGACGATTCCGGCGACCTCGCTTGCCTGCGCAGTGCCAGTCCGGGCGCCCACGTCCGCCAGGTTCTAGACACCTTCGAGCCGCTGCAAGACGCGCTCAGGCCGGCTTGCCTGGAGCGCCTGCCATGATGCCGGAGCTGCTGCGGCGTGCGCTGGACGGCTACCTGCCCACCGCCGGGGAGGCAGCCGCACTGGCGGCGTGCGACGACACACCGGCCATGCTGGGCGTAGCGGCGGAGCTGCGCGACAGGGGGTTCGGCGCCTGCGTCACCTACTCGCGCAAGGTGTTCATCCCGCTGACCCGGCTGTGCCGCGACGTCTGCCACTACTGCACCTTCGCTGGCCCGCCCAGGTCGGGCCAGGCGGCCTACCTGGCGCCTGACGAGGTGCTGGCCATCGCCAGGGCCGGCGTCGCGTCCGGCTGCCAGGAGGCGCTGTTCACGCTGGGCGACAAGCCGGAGCTGCGCTGGGACCAGGCGCGCGCGGAGCTGGCCGCCCTGGGGCACGCGACCACGCTCGGCTACCTCGCCGCGATGGCCAGGCTGGTGGCCGAGCAGACCGGGCTGCTGCCGCATCTGAACCCGGGCGTCATGAATGCGGCAGACATAGCCGCGCTGCGGCCCTGGGCGGCCTCAATGGGACTGATGCTGGAAGCCTCGGCGGCGCGCCTGGCCGCACGCGGCGGCCCGCATTTCGGCAGCCCGGACAAGGCGCCGGCAGCGCGCCTGGCCTGCATTGCCGCGGCTGGCGAAGCCAGGGTGGCGTTCACCAGCGGCATCCTGATCGGCCTGGGCGAGACCCGCGCCGAACGCATCGACGCGCTGCTCGCCCTGCGCGCGCTGCACGAGCGGCACGGCCACCTGCAGGAAGTCATCGTGCAGAACTTCCAGCCGAAGCCCGGCACGCGCATGGCAGCGCACGCAGCACCGTCCTGCGAGGACCACCTCTGGACCATCGCCGCCGCCCGTATCGTGTTCGGCCCGGCGATGTCGATCCAGGCGCCGCCGAACCTCGCGGCGGGCGGGCTGGAGCGCTACGTCGCCGCCGGCATCAACGACTGGGGCGGCGTCTCGTCGGTCACGCCAGACCACGTGAACCCCGAGGCGCCGTGGCCGGAGCTTGAGGAGCTGGCG
>CAXUIR010000005.1:14705-19745 GCA_964251005.1 uncultured Acetobacteraceae bacterium
GGCCGCATGTCGACGCGCGGCGGTCGGCCCCGGCGCATGCCGGCAAGGTGCTGACCCAGCGCCTGACCATCTACCCGGACTATGCCAAGCACGCGGGCGCCTGGACCTCGCCGCCGATGCGACGGCTGGTGCTGCGCGCCAGCGATTCTGCCGGCCTAGCGCGCGAGGATGACTGGCGCCCCGGCGAAGCGGTCCCGCCGCCTGCCGACCGCCCGCAGCGCCCGCCGCCGGGCCCGGCCTTCGCAGTGCTGCTCGCACGCGCGCGGCGCGGCGCTGCGCTGGACGAGGCCGACATCGTGCGCCTGTTCGCCGCCCGCGGGCCGGAGGCCGCCGCCGTGTGCGACGCCGCCGACGCGATGCGGGCGGAGGTGTGCGGCGAAACGGTCAGCTACGTCGTCACCCGCAACGTCAACTACACCAACGTCTGCACCTACGCCTGCCGCTTCTGCGCGTTCTCGAAGGGCGACACCCACGCCGACCTGCGGGGCGCGCCCTACGACCTCGATCGCGCCGAGTTCTCCCGCCGCGTCCGCGAGGCCTGGGACAGGGGTGCCGCCGAAATCTGCCTGCAGGGCGGCATCCACCCGGGCTACGACGGCAACACCTACCTGGAGATCCTGCGGGCGGCACGCGAGGCGGCGCCGGACATCCACGTGCACGCCTTTTCCCCGCTGGAGGTGGCGCACGGGGCGCGCACGCTGGGCGTGTCGCTGGAGACCTATCTCGGCCGGCTGAAGCAGGCAGGGCTGTCCACCCTGCCCGGCACCGCGGCGGAGATACTCGACGACGAGGTGCGCGCCGAGCTCTGCCACGACAAGCTGTCCACGGACGACTGGTTCGCGGTGATGCGGGCGGCCCACGGCCTGGGCCTGCGCAGCACGGCCACCATCATGTTCGGCCACATCGAGGCGCCGGTGCACTGGGCGCGGCACCTGCAGCGAGTGCTGGACCACCAGCGCCGGTTCGGCGGCTTCACCGAGTTCGTGCCGCTGCCGTTCGTGGCGCGCGAAGCCCCCATCTACCGCGCCGGCCAGGCGCGCATGGGGCCGACCTGGCGCGAGGCGATTCTGATGCACGCCGTCGCCCGTCTGGTGCTGCACGGCGCGATCGGCAACATCCAGACGTCCTGGGTGAAGATGGGGCCGCTGGGTGCCGCCGCCGCCCTGCGCGCCGGCGCCAACGATCTCGGCGGCACGCTGATGGACGAGAGCATCACCCGCGCCGCCGGCGCCGTGCACGGCCAGGAGATGCCGCCGGCGCGCATGGAGGAGATCATCCGCCACGCCGGCCGGCAGCCGCGCCAGCGCACCACGCTATACGGCCGGCCGAGCGCCGAGCGCGTGGCGGCGTCCTTCGCCGCCGCCGGCATGGCCGAAAAGGTCAACACCAGACTGCCGCGCAAGAGCGAGCGTCGGCAGGACTGGGCGTTGTCGTAACAAGACCAACTGGAGAAAACCGCATGAGCAACCACACGAAGTTCTACATCGACGGCGCCTGGGTGGACCCGGCCGAGCCGCATCTGCTCGACGTGGTGGACCCGTCCACCGAGGCGGTGTTCACGCAGATCTCCGCCGGCAGTGCTGCCGACGTGGACCGTGCGGTCGCCGCCGCCAAGCGGGCGTTCGGCGGGTTCTCGACCACCAGCGTGGCCGACAGGCGCGAGCTGCTCGCCAACATCAGCCGCGAATACGCCAGGCGCTACAGCGACATCGCCGAGGCCGTGTCGCTGGAGATGGGCGCGCCGCTGGCCTTTGCGCACGCCGCGCAGGCGTGGATCGGCGGCGCCCACCTCGACGAGATGGTGCGGCTGCTGGGCGAGTACAAATTCGCCTGGATGCGCGGCACCACGCGCATCGTCAAGGAAGCCGTGGGCGTGGTCGGCATGATCACGCCGTGGAACTGGCCGCTGAACCAGATCGCCTGCAAAGTGGCGCCGGCGATCGCCGCGGGCTGCACCATGGTGCTCAAGCCGAGCGAGCTCTCGCCGGTCAACGCGATCATCTTCGCCGAAGTCATGCACGCGGCCGGCGTGCCCGCAGGCGTGTTCAACCTGGTCAACGGCGAGGGCCACGTGGTGGGTGCGGCGATGTCCTCGCACCCCGACATCGACATGATGTCGTTCACCGGGTCGACGCGCGCCGGCATCATGGTGGCCGAGGCGGCGGCCAAGACGGTCAAGCGCGTGCACCAGGAACTCGGCGGCAAGTCGGCGAACATCCTGCTTGAGGACGCGGACTTTGCGACCGCGGTGGCCAAGGGCATCGCACAGTGCTTCGGCAACAGCGGACAGACCTGCAACGCGCCGACGCGCATGCTGGTGCCGGCCTCGCGCCAGGCAGAGGTGCTGGAACTGGCACGCGAGGCCGCCGCCGGCTTCGTCGTCGGCGACCCGCGCAGCGCCAACAGCAACCTCGGCCCGGTGGTCAGCAAGACGCAGTACGAACGCATCCAGGCGTTGATCCAGGCAGCGCTCGACGAAGGTGCGTCGCTGGTCAGCGGCGGGCCAGGACTGCCGGACGGCCTGTCGCGCGGCTACTACGTCAAGCCGACGGTGTTCGGCAACGTGACGCCGCAGATGCGCATCGCACGCGAGGAGGTGTTCGGGCCGGTGCTGGCGGTGATGCCTTACGCGAGCGAGGCGGACGCGATCGAGATCGCCAACGACAGCGAGTTCGGGCTTGCCGCCTACGTGCAATCGGAGAACCTCGAGCGTGCACGCGAAGTGGGTATGCAGATGCGCGCGGGCACTGTGTACCTGAACTACCCAGATTTCGACATCGGCGCGCCGTTCGGCGGCTATAAGAAATCCGGCAACGGCCGCGAATGGGCGGAGTTCGGCCTCGACGACTTCCTGGAAGTGAAGGGCATCGCCGGCTACGCCTGACGATGTGCGGCGGGGTGCGGCGCTGCCGGCCGCATCCCGCCGCTGTCACGCCGTTCATCGAGACGTCAGTTCATACCTGGAGCGACTGTGGACAAGACTACCCTGCAGGGCACACGGCGTCGCTCGACCATACGCGACGTGGCGCGCGGCGCCGGCGTGTCTGTCGGCACCGTCAGCGCGGTGATCAACAACTCCGCCAACGTCACCGAGAAGAACCGCCAGCGCGTCCTGCAATGCATCGCCAGCCTGGATTACGAGCCTAACACCGCCGCACGCAGCCTCAAGCGGCAGTTGAGCTCCTCGATCGGGCTGATCGTTCCCGATTTGCAGAACCCGTTCTTCGCCTCCGTGGCGGGCGGGGTGCAGGCCTACGCGCAGCTGCACGACGTGCTGATGGTGCTGGGCACCACCGGTTCGGAGATGCGCTGGGAGGATTACTACGCGCAGAGCCTGCGTACGCGGCGGCTGGACGGCATGATCCTGCTGTCAGGGTCGGGCAAGCCGACGGCGGGGCTGATCAAGCTTGTCGAGTCCGGCTCGGTGGTGTTCGTCGACGAGTGCGTTCCCGGCCTGGAAGCGCCCTTCGTCAGCGCGTCCAACCGCACCGGCGCGCGGCTGGTGGCACAGGAAGTTTTGCAGGCGGGTCATCGCAACATCGCCATCGTGGCGGGGCCGCTGTGGCTTTGGACGAGCCAGCAGCGCCTGGCGGGATACCGCGAGGCGGTGGCAGGGATCGGCCACGACCCGGACACGATCCCGGTGGTGAGCGGCGACTACACCGAGGAGTCCGGCTACAGCGCCACGAGGTCCATCCTGGAAAACCCGCGCACGGCAGGTGTGACCGCCATCATCTACGGCAACGACCTGATGGCCGTTGGTGGCAGCCGCCTGCTGAGAGAGGCAAAGAAGCGCGTGCCGAAAGACATCTCGATCGTGGGCTTCGACGACATCCTGTCCTCGACTTACGTCTCGCCGCCGCTCACCACGGTCGCCCAGCCTGGTTACGAGATGGGCCGCGCGGCGTCACATCTCCTGCTGCACAAATTGGGCCTGGTGGACGAGCCGGAAACCTTGCGGTTCGAGACGGAACTGAAGGTGCGCAGTTCCGTGACGGCGCCCCGCGACAAAAAAGGCGCGGAACTTTGAGACCAGCGACGCTGGACCTTGATCTTTTGACGTCCGGCAAGGACGGCAAGGCCTTCTTTTCTGAAGAAGAAGCAAAAGACTTTTGGTCTTGCTGTCTCGATGGTTCTGCAGACGCGCGCCCGAGGCAACAAAAGTTTTTTGGTTCCTTTTCAAAAAGAACTGCTTGCCTTGCCTGTCATCGGGTCAAGATACGGGAACGCGCGCTGCAGGAACCTCCGCGACAGCAGAGACAGAAGATCCCTGCTTTTTCCACCGCGATCTGACGCGCGATGAGCAAGCTTCACGTGTTCGACATGGACGGCACGCTACTGGGCGGTTCCGCCTGCGTGCACATTTCCGAGCACCTGGGCGTCCTCGACCGCGTCAACGTCATCGAGGAGGCCTGGGGGCGTGGCGAAGTCGGGCACGTTGAGTTTTACGAGTTGTGCCTGCCGCTCTGGGCCGGGTTGACGGAGTTCGACGTCGAAATCGTCTTCCAGGGTGCACCCTGGCTCGACAACGTTGCGCGCGTGTTCGAGGACATCGCCGGCCGCGGCGAGTACAGCGCGGTGATCACGCTCTCGCCGATGTTCTTCGCCGAGCGTCTGCGCCGGTGGGGGGTGAGCACTGCACATGGTGCGGTGGTGTTCGGCGGCGTGGCGCCGGACCCGGCGCTCGTCCTGACGCCGGCTTCGAAAGTGAGCATCACCGACCGGCTTGCCGCCGGTTATGGCCTCGAGCTGTCGGACTGTATCTGCTACGGCGATTCGTCCTCCGACGTTCCGTTGTTCAGCCACCTGCGGCACTCCGTTGCCGTCAACGGGTCAAAGCGGATCAGAGAACTCACGGCCGCTCATTACGACGGGCGTGACCTCTGGCAGGCATACATGCTCGGGCGGTCGCAGGCTGCTCGGACGCTATGATGGTTAGGCAAGCAAGCGGTTCTTCTTTAAAAAAAAGAACCAAAAAACTTTTGCTCTCGTCGTGTTTGCCGTGATGAAACGTGTCGTTTCAGCCGTCCGCGACAGCCG
>CAXUIR010000006.1:0-1831 GCA_964251005.1 uncultured Acetobacteraceae bacterium
GGCCCCAGCGGGGGTCCAGGGGGCAGAGCCCCCCGGCCTTGCCTACTCCGCAGCCGCCTCACGCGCTGAAGTCGGCACCTCGCGCGCCTTCTCCGCGATCCGCGCCGACTTACCCCGACGCCCACGCAGGTAATACAGCTTGGCCCGCCTCACGTCGCCACGGCGGATCACCTCGATCTCGGCGATCTGCGGCGAGTACAGCGGAAACACCCGCTCCACGCCCTCGCCGTAGCTGATCTTGCGCACCGTGAAGTTGCTGTTCAGCCCGCGGTTGCTGCGGGCGATCACCACGCCTTCGTAGGCCTGCACGCGGGTGCGCTCGCCTTCCACCACACGCACGGACACCTTCACCGTGTCGCCGGGGGCGAAGACGGGCACGGCACGGGCGGCGGTGAGGCGGGCGACTTCCTCGGCCTCGAAGGTTTGCAGGATGTTCATGGGTCGGGGTCCTTCTGCGGTCTGATTACGGCGCGGCGTGTGCCGGTGCAATCCGGTTGGTGTGGGCGGCCCAGAGGTCCGGGCGGCGCTGGCGTGTGGCGGCTTCGGCCTGGGCCTGGCGCCAGGCGGCGATGGCGGCGTGGTTGCCGGACAGCAGCACCGGCGGCACGGCGTGGCCGCACCACTCTGCCGGGCGGGTGTAGTGCGGGTATTCCAGCAGGCCGGCGGAGAAGCTCTCTTCGGTGGCGCTGTCGGCCGCGCCCATCACGCCGGGCAGCAGACGGACCGACGCGTCCAGCAGGAACATCGCCGGCAGTTCGCCGCCGGAGAGCACGAAGTCGCCAACGCTGAGCTCCTCGGCGCCGCTGGCCTCTATGGCGCGCTGGTCGACGCCCTCGTAGCGCCCGCACAGTAGGATCACGCCGTGGCCGGCGGAGAGGCGCTGCACGTCGGCCTGGGTCAGCGTGCGGCCGCGCGGGGTCAGGTAGACGAGCGGACGGCCGTCCTTCACGCTAGCGATGGCACGGCTGATCACGTCCGGCCGCATCACCATGCCGGGGCCGCCGCCGAACGGGGTGTCGTCCACCGTGCGGTGCCGGTCGGTGGCGTGGGCGCGGATGTCGAGCGCCTCCAGCGACCACAGGCCAGCCTGCAACGCGCGGCCGGCCAGCGACTGGCCGAGCGGGCCGGGGAACATGTTAGGGAACAGGGTGAGCACGCTGGCGCGCCAGACCGGCGCCACGCCAGACGGAGGGTCGATGTCGGCAGCCGGGGCGTGGCGGGTGCCAGAGGAGTTCACGCAGCCACCTCGCGCATTTCGATCTCGGCCGGCGGCACGACCGTGAGGTGGCCGGCGGCCACGTCGACGAGCGGCACGCAGGCGCGGGTGAACGGCACCACCAGCGGATTGGCGGCCTGCCGGGCAATCTCCAGGCTGGTGCCGGCGCCGTAATCGTGCACCACGGTCACCGTGCCGAGCGGCGCGCCGGCGGCGTCGTGCGCCTGCAGGCCCACGAGGTCGGCGAGGTAGAACTCGTCCGCGTCGGCCGCCGGCAGGCGGTGGCGTTCGACGTAGAACTTCGTGTTCACCAGACGCTCGGCCTCGGTGCGGTCGGCAACCGGCCGTCCGCGCCCGTCGCGCAGCTCGGCCACGCCGTCGCCGCGCCAGGCCAGCGACCAGGTGCGGCCAGCCTCGTCCAGCAACGGGTTGTAGCGCGCGAGCTGGGCCGGCTCGGCGGTGTAGCTGTGCACGTGCAGCAGCCCGCGCACGCCGTGCGGCCGGCCGACGACCCCCATCAGGATGTGTTGCGCAGGCACGCGGGATCTTACGCGGACGCGGCGGCGGCGGCGGCGGCCGACGTGGCGCGGGCCTGCGCCGTCTTCTTCGGCGCCG
>CAXUIR010000006.1:1841-3508 GCA_964251005.1 uncultured Acetobacteraceae bacterium
TGAATCGGCTGCTCGGCATAGACGCGCTTTGCGATCATGCCGGAGTTGGCCAGGAACTTCGCCACGCGGTCGGTGGCGATGGCGCCGTGGTCCAGCCAGTGCTTGATGCGCTCGCCGTAAAGGCGGATGCGCTCGTCGTGCTCGGCCGGCAGCATCGGGTTGTAGCTGCCCACCTTTTCGATGAAGCGGCCGTCACGCGGGCTGCGGCTGTCGGCGACCACGATGTGGTAGTAGGGGCGCTTCTTGGCACCGGCACGGGCGAGGCGGATTTTAAGGCTCATTAGGAATTCCTGTTGCTGTCGTTCTGTGTAATCCGGAGTGCTCGGCGAAAACGTGGCTTGGTGAGTCGGCTGGCAAGCGTTTGCGAGCACCGGAGCGGAGTGGCCTGCGGGCCATGAGCACCGGAGCGTCGTGCCGATAGCACGCTGTCACGTGACAAACGCGCGTCAGACGGCCGCCAGGACGCGTTTTCGCCGAGCACGGTCAGTAGCCGCGCGGGCGTTGCTGGCCCATGCCCTTCGGCATCAACGCGCCCATGCCCTGGCGCATCAGGCCTTTCTGGCCCAGCTTGCCCATGCGCTTCATCATCGTGGACATGTCGTCGAACTGCTTGAGCAGCTTGTTGACCTCCTGCACGCTGGTGCCGCTGCCGGACGCGATGCGCTTCTTGCGGCTCGCCTTTATGATGTCCGGCGTGCGACGTTCCTTCACCGTCATCGAGCCGATGATCGCCTGCTGACGCTTGAACACGCTGGTGTCGATGTTGGCGTTCTCGATCTGCTGCTTCATCTGGCCCATGCCGGGCAGCATGCCGAGGATCGAGCTGATCGAACCCATCTTGCTAATCTGCTTCAGCTGCGACGCATAATCCTCCAGCGTGAAGACGCCGCGCATCATCCGCTTGGCGAGCTTTTCGGCCTCGTCCTGGTCGATCGTCTCGCCGGCGCGCTCCACCAGGCCAACGATGTCGCCCAGGCCGAGGATGCGGCCGGCCACGCGCTCGGGGTGGAACTCCTCCAGCGCGTCGATTTTTTCGCCGGAGCCTGAGAACTTGATCGGCGCGCCGGTCACCTGGCGCATGGACAACGCCGCACCGCCGCGCGCGTCGCCGTCCATCCGAGTCAGCACGATGCCGGTCACACCCACCGTCTCGTTGAACGCACGCGCGGTCTGCACCGCGTCCTGGCCGGTCATCGCGTCGACCACCAGCAGCGTCTCCGCCGGGTTGGTGGCCTCGCGTATCTCGCGCACCTCGTTCATCAGCGCCTGGTCGATCGACAGGCGGCCGGCCGTGTCGAGGATCACCACGTCGTAACCTTCGCGGCGCCCGGTCTCCATGGCACGCCGCGCAATCTGCACCGGGGTCTGGCCGGCGACGATCGGCAGGCTGGCCACGCCGGCGCGCTCTGCCAGCTGCGCCAGCTGCAGCTGCGCGGCGGGGCGCTGGGTGTCGAGGCTGGCCAGCAACACGCGCTTCTTCTCGCGGTTGAGCAGCCGCAGCGCCAGCTTGCCGGACGTGGTGGTCTTGCCGGAGCCCTGCAGCCCAACCATCAGGATCGGCACCGGGGCGGCCGCGGCCAGGTTCAGCGGCACCGCGCCGGCGCCGCCCAGGGCCTCGACCAGCGCGTCGTTGACGATCTTGGCGACCTGCTGGCCAGGACTGACGG
>CAXUIR010000006.1:3518-16191 GCA_964251005.1 uncultured Acetobacteraceae bacterium
CGACCGCCTCCAACACCTCGGCACCAATCGCGCGCGCCCGCACCGCGGCCACGAAATCCTTCACCACCGGCAGCGCCACGTCGGCGTCCAGCATGGCCAGGCGCACCTCGCGCAGGGCCTCGGTCACGTCTCCCTCGCTCAGCGCCCCGCGTCTACGGAGGCCGTCGAAGATGCCGGTGAACTTGTCCGACAGGGCGTCGAACATGGGTGATGCCGCCTCCACAATGCAGAACGCGCCGCTGCGCGAACACTCGCGGAGCGGCGTAGCCCCCGCATCTGGCGGGGACCGGGTGGTCTAAGACTGCCCGGATCAGGCAGCAGATCGCGCACCAGGGCAGGGTCTGTCAAGCGCGGCGTGGCCGGACGATCGCAGCAACGTCACGGCCGGCGCTGGTTCAGGCCTGATACCAGCGCGCCGCGGTGTTGAACCGTCAGTAAGGCAAGGCAAGCGGTTCTTTTTTGAAAAAAAGAACCAAAAAACTTTTGCTTCTTTTTTTCAGAAAAGAAGGCCTTGCTTTATTTTAAAGTGCCGGGAGTCAAAACCAAGGCTCGCTGGTATCTTGATCCTTCAAAACAGGACTGCTTGCTTCGCGTCAGGCCTCCCGACACCACTCCCAAAGCTGCACCACGTCCGCCGCATATTGTTCCGCGCGGGCGCCCTCTCCGTTGTAGAGCCGCACCGCCGACCGCACGTCGCCGTCGGACGCCTGGAGTTTGCCGCCTATCTCGGCGACGAAGCGTGCAAGGCACTCCCCGAAATCGTACCAGAGCCGCTTGTTGAAGAACTCGGCATCCACACGGATGTTCTGCAGGTCGTTCTGGAAGATACCGTAGCCTTTATAGAGGTAGTGCGCCGGCTTGTAGCCGCGCAGGGCCACGCGTGACTTGTTGGCCTCTTCGATTAGCATGTCGGTTACCGCGCCGTGGACAGGATCCGCTCGCAGCATGGCCTGGTTGCGTGGAAAGGCCTCGCGGTGCGTGCCCGGACAGTCGCCGCTCGCGTCGAACACGCAATAGCCCAGGATGGCCGCCGGGCCGAGTTGGCCGATTTTACCCACCCAGTAGACGGCACTCTCCTTGGCGGCGATGGCGCAAACGAGGTCGCTGTCCAGGCCGGTCACGCCGGCGACCGCAGAGTCGATCTGCGCAGCGAAATATTGCCGGAACCAGCGTTTGACAGCAGCCGTCTGCTCCGTGCGCAGCGGCGGGTGCGCGGCGGGGGGCTTGCCCGCGCGCGCGGCCGCGCTCACCGACGAGTTGATGTTGCTTGCCGTGGCACCGGCTGCAACGGCACCGGTCATCAGCTGCGCCCAGACGCGCTCGTTCACGACGCCGGTGTGGGTCCGCGGCGGCGTGTTGCCGCAGAACGCGCTCACACTCAGCGCGGTGGCCTTGCCGAACACGCCGTCCGCATCGCCGCACGAAGGCTGCATGCGCAGCGCGGTCAACGCCTGCTGGACGGCGCGCACGTCCTGGCCGTACAGCAGCGGCAGCTGGTAGCTCAGGCTCCGGGTGAACCGCATGCTCAGCGCGCCCGTCTCACGGTAGGGCCTTGCTGAACGCCAGTCGAGGTGAGCGCCGACTTTATGGCGGTCAAGGAACACCGCGCAGAGCATTGCTTGCACATGGGCACACCTGGGTTACGCAAGCTGTAACGATACCAGGTAGGGGGGGAGCTGGGCAAACGAGTTGTGCAGGGTAGAAAGCAAGCGGTTTTTTTTGAAAAAAGAACCAAAAACTTTTGTCTCCTGTAGGTGCGTCATGGTGAAACGTGTCGTTTGAGCTGTCCGCGACAGCGCGCGCAAAAGCTTTTTGCTTCTTTTTCTCGAAAAAGAAGACTCTTGCTTTTCCACGTGCAAGATCATCGTTACCGCGCTCCGGTCGATTGTGACACAGCCGTCCAGCACGAAGGCGCCGAGTCACGCCTGCGACGGTGTATTTCGCAGCGAACTGAAAGGTTGCAGGCAGCGGAACGCAGGTTGCGGATTACGGCGCTGGCATCGTTCCGCCGTCCGACCCGGCCGGATCACGTTCGGCAAGGCGCTGGTGGAAGGCACAGATCCCGCCGCCGGCCGGTCGGGGGCAGATTGTGCAGCTGGCGGACGTGGCACAAGGCGATTTTTCCGCAAGTGTGACCAGCAGGCTCGCTATGCCCGGGCGCAACATCGTCGTGTTCATCTACGGTTTCGACAAAAGCTTTGCCGACGCGATCACCCGTGCAGCCTTCAACCGCAACTGGTCTGTCATATCCGGAGCGGTGAACCTGGACATGAACATCGTGGTGTTCGCTTGGCTTTCCCTCGCCCGCGCGGGCCGACGCGCCGATACCTTGGAGCGATTACCTTCGTGACCAGACGATCGCCGGCCAATCTGGGTTACACATCATGGCGTTTGTCGCCCAAGCTCTGCCGTTGCTTCGGCAGGCACGTGAATCCGGCGCGCAGTGCTGCTTGTTGCGCCACAGCATGGGCGCTTACGCGTTGCAGGCTAGTGGATGCAGATGGTCAGACGAGGACAGATGTCTTCAGGACTGAAGGAAATCTGGCGTGTCATCGTCGGCAGTACGCTTAGTCGAACGATGCGAGTAGACTAAGCAGGACGTCACCACATTTCAAAGGAGTATCTGTCCTGCCTTCATGTTCAGTTATCGAGTGCGGAGTGTAATAACAGCACGCTGTGAGGCTGACACATAAAGAAGGAACAACTTCGTAAAAAGTTTCATTCCTACGCCTGCATCAAACAGCGAATGTTGATGCAATCACACCTGTTGGCAGAACAAGGCCTGACCGTGGTGCCAGCGTAGGAATAAAAGTTTTTGCTTTTTTTTTACAAAAAAGACGATCTTTCTTGCTTTGCAAATGTCAGCCTCACCGCGAACTTATGGCCTGGTAAAAGCCCGCGTCAGGATACGTGCGGCACGTTGGTTGTCGGGTATCCCGTCTAATGGTTCCGGCCGCGACCGGTCTTCGCCTGCAACGCGTCGATCCGTTTTGATGCGTCGGCCTTTGTCAGCGTGTCATCGAACGGCTCGCCCGCTTCCTCGCAGAGCGTCTTGAGATACGACGCCTGTGCACCGGTCATCGTCTCGCCGCCGGTTGTCCAGTCGCTCGGATCCTTTTCCGTGTTCGACGGCAGGCTGTCCGGATCAGCCTCGCTTGCGCCCTGTTTCGGGTTGTGCGGCGCATGCTGTGTGCGGTGGGACGACGGCAGCGCCTGCTCGTCCGCTTCGCTGGTCTTCGGTGTTTCCTTCATGCCTGTGCAAACGTGCGCGTTTCCGGTTCGTTCACCACGTTGACGTGCCTGTGACCGGAGGCCGGTATCGCGGCGTCTAGCCGGTCTAGCGGTGCGAGGAGGAACCGCCGTGTGCAGACTGGGCGGCTTCCTGCACCAACCAGGATGGCCGGCCTGTTCGGCATGCCGCTTAGAGCAAACCGACTGCCGCGGCGGTCACCCGCCGGGACACGCTTGCGCGCTAGCGCTGGTAAGGAAGCGGTAACAGGTACGTCAGCCTCACCCGCACCAATCCGGCGGCACCAGGCACGATCACGTGGGCATCCGGGTCGAAATCGGTCAGCATCTCCCGGCAGGCGCCGCAGGGCGGGACCACGGCAATCTCCTGCAACTGCTCGTGTTCCTTGGGATGACGCACGGCGACGGCGCACTCGATGGTGCCGTCACCTTCGAGGATGGCCCGCCCGACCGCGATGGCCTCCGCGCAGACCTGCATACGGCCGACCGTGGCGCCCAGGTGCAAGCCGGTCCAGATACGGCCGTCGCGGCTGCGCAAGGCGGCGGCAACCATGTGCCAGAAGGGACGGTAGTGGCGGGTAATGGTGGCGCGTGCGGCTTGTACCAGCGCCTGGTCGGCGTGGGAGAGGGTAATTGGATGGTTGGGGGCAGCGTCCATCAGGAAGGAAGAAGGGCCTTCTTTTTTGAAAAAAAGAAGCAAAAAACTTTCGTCTCTGCTGTCGCGGATCTCTCCGCAAGGCGTGCCTGAGGGAACAAAAGTTTTTTGGTTCTTTTTTTAAAAAAGAACCGCCTGCTTTCTTACTCCGCCGCCTCCGCCTCCTCGCCTTCATCCGGTGGCACCAGCATCTTGTCCGCTACCGCCCCCGCCTGCTCCCGGATGCGCTTCTCGATCGCCTCGGCCGCGTCCTTGTGGTCACGCAGGAACTGCTTGGCGTTCTCGCGTCCCTGGCCGATACGCGTGCTGTCGAAGCTGAACCAAGACCCGGACTTCTCGACGATGCCGGCCTTCACGCCAAGGTCGATCAGCTCGCCAACCTTGCTGATGCCCTCACCGAACATGATGTCGAACTCCACCTCGCGGAACGGCGGTGCCAACTTGTTCTTGGCAACCTTCACCCGCGTGGAGTTGCCGACCACGTTCTCGCGGTCCTTGATTGAGCCGGTGCGCCTGATCTCCATGCGGATGGAGGCGTAAAACTTCAGCGCGTTGCCGCCGGTGGTGGTCTCGGGGTTGCCGAACATCACGCCGATCTTCAGCCGGATCTGGTTGAGGAAGATCAGCATCGTGTTGCTCTTGCTGACGCTGCCGGTGATCTTGCGCAGCGCTTGGCTCATTAGTCTTGCGTGCAGGCCGACATGGGTGTCGCCCATCTCGCCCTCGAGCTCGGCGCGCGGCACCAGGGCGGCCACGCTGTCGACCACCAGCACGTCGATCGCCCCCGAGCGGACCAGCGTGTCGCAAATCTCCAGCGCCTGCTCGCCGGCGTCGGGCTGGCTGATCAGCAAGTTGTCCACGTCCACGCCGAGCTTGCGGGCGTAAATCGGGTCCAGTGCGTGTTCGGCGTCGATGAAGGCGCAGGTGCCGCCGCGCTTCTGCGCCTCGGCGATGGCGTGCAAAGCCAATGTGGTCTTGCCCGAGCTCTCCGGCCCGTAGACCTCCACGATGCGGCCGCGCGGCAGGCCGCCAATGCCGAGCGCGATGTCGAGGCCCAGCGAGCCGGACGGGATCACCTCGATCTGCTCGTCCTGCGTGCGGGCGCCCATGCGCATGATCGAGCCTTTGCCGAAGGCTCGCTCGATCTGCGACATGGCCGCATCCAGCGCCTTACCCTTGTCTGCCACGTGCCCGCTCCTTGAACTGCTTTTTGCGTTCTTGATGTTCGACCCAGCCACGAAAACGAGCGCGGTCGTTTCGCTTTCAGCGCGTTACGGCACTTTGTCACAGGTGCGGACGCAGCCGCAACCCTCGCGTGTATGAAGCTGCCGGACGGGACTTCAACCACCTGTTCGCGTTTTGTTCGTATAGGAACGCGCCCGCCGTATCAAGCCGCATCTGAGCGGACGTCCGCCAACATCTTGCCGAGCTGTGCTTTTAGCTCGGCCATGGCGAACGGTTTGCTGAGGTAGAGGATGTCTTGGGCTTGCAGCGCCTCCCGCAGGGTTGCGTCTGCGTAGCCGGACATCAGGATCGCCGGCAGCCCCGGCTGCGACTGACGCAGCGTGCGCACCAGGCTCGGGCCGTCCAAGCCGGGCATCACCACGTCGGAGATCACGCAGGCCAAAGCGGGCCCCAGTTCGCCCAGCTCCACCAGGTCCAGCGCGTCCTCGGCGCTGGTGGCCGCAACGACGTTCCAGCCGGCCCGGGTCAGCACCCGTTCGGCGAGCGCCCGGATCGGCGCGTCGTCGTCCACGAGCAACAACGTACGGCTGACCTGCTTGCGAACCGGCTTGGGTGCTGCCGCCGGTTCTACGGGGGTTTGCCAGAACTCGGATTCCTCGTAGCGCGGCAACAGGATATCGAAGCGCGTGCCCTGTCCGGGCGCGCTGCGGACGTCCATGTAGCCGCCGGACTGGCGAACGATGCCATGCACTGTGGACAGCCCAAGCCCGGTGCCCCCTGAGTCGCGCCTCGTGGTGAAGAACGGCTCGAAGATGCGTGGCAGGACATCCGGCGGGATGCCGCTGCCGGTGTCAGCGACGCTCAACCGCACGTAACGGCCTGGCGGCACCGTCTCGCCCCGGCGCTGCTCCGGCTGCAGGATCAGCTGGTGACCGGTGGCGATGGTCAGCCGGCCACCCTTGCCCATGGCGTTCCTGGCGTTCACGGCCAGGTTCGTCAGTACCTGGGAGAGCTGTGTCGGGTCGATGCGGACCTGCCGTCCCGGTTCCTCCAGCTGGACGTCCAAGGTGACGCCGGCGCCGAGCAGCCGCTGCAGCAGGCTGGCCGTGTCCTGCACCGCGTCGTTCAGCGAGACGACCCGCGGCTGCAGCGTCTGTTGCCGGCTGAACGCCAGCAGCTGGCGCACCAGGTCGGCGCCGCGCTCGGCGCTTTTTCTGACCATGTCGAGGTCCGCCGCGTCGTCCGGCTTGACCCGAGCGCGCAAATCATCGGCCGCGCCAAGGATGGCCGTCAGAAGGTTGTTGAAATCGTGCGCGATGCCGCCGGCGAGCTCGCCCACCGCCTGCAAGCGTTGCGACTGCCCGAGCTGCTCTTCCAGCTCCTGCTCGTGCGTGCGGTCGGCCACCCGCAGCAGCCCGCCGCCGCCCGGCACCGGCAGGACGGAAAGCCGCAGCACGCGGCGCTGGCCGGCTGCTGCGACCGTGACGGCGAGCCTTTCGGCGCGTGCGCCTCGCAGCGCGGCGAGCAGGGTGGACGCCTTGGCGGGCAGGGCGGCCCAGGCGAGCCCGCCTTGCGCCACTCCGGCCAGGGCGAAGAATTGCGGGTTGGCACGCAGGACCCGGCCAGCCGGGTCGAGAAGGGCGACGCCGTCCACCTCGTCCTGAAACAGCGTCTCGGCAAGTTCTCGCGGTAGCTTCATAAGAAAGTGGCTCTTTTTTGAAAAAAAGAACCAGAAAACTTTTGTTCCCTTGGGCGCGCCGTGTTGAGCGGTCCACGACAGCCGGAGAAAAGTTTTTCTGCTGCTTTTTCAAAAAAAGAAGCGCTTGCTTTCCTCACAGCCGTCCCGTCCTGTTCTTCAACCGCCAGACGAACGCGATCACCTCCGCTACCGCCTTGAAGTGCTCCGTCGGAATTTCCGTATCAAGCTCAACACGGAACAGCGCGCGCGCCAATGGCGGGTTGGCAACGATCGGGACCCGGCTCTCGCGCGCCAGTTCGCGGATGCGCGCGGCCACCTCGTCGGCCCCCTTCGCCACCACACGAGGCGCGCCTTGCGAACCTTTCTCGTAAGCCAGTGCCACCGCATAGTGCGTCGGGTTGGTGATCACCACGGAGGCTTTTGGCACGGCCTGCATCATCCGCCGCCGTGCGCGCGACCTGGCCAGCTGACGCTGTCGCTGTTTGACCAGCGGGTTTCCTTCGCTCTCCTTGTGTTCGTCGCGCACCTCCTGGAACGTCATGCGCAGTTGCTTCATGTGGTGCATGCGCTCCCACAGCAGGTCAGCGCCCGCGATGGCCGCCTGTGCACCGAGCAGCATCAGGATCAGCAACTTCCCCTGTGACGCAAGCTGGTGCAGCAGCAGCCCCGGCGTGGTGAACGGCTCCGCAGGAAGTGCCGGCAACACGCGCCTGACGGCGACGAAGAGGCAGATGCCCAACACGCCGAGCTTGGCGACCGACTTGACCATCTGGACGATGGTTTGCGGGCTGACCAGGCGCTTGAGTCCCGACATCGGACTGATGCGCGAGAGGTCCGGCTTCAACGAAGCGGCGCGGACCAGGAACCCGGTCTGCAGCAACGTGGCAGCGGCAAAGCCGGCTGCTGCGGCCAGCGCCGGCGGAGCGATCCCCCATAAAATGGCAAGCGCTGCCGCATGCAGGCTTTGCGCGTCAGCCTGCCCGGTGGCTCGCAGGCTGGCGGCCATCCAGCGCGCGGTAGCTCCACTGTTGACCTGCATGCCGACCGCCACGATGCCTGCCGACAAGCCGGCCAGCATGGAGACCTCGCGCGAGACGGCGACGCGCCCTTCCTCGCGCGCCTTCTGCAAGCGCCGTTGTGTCGGAAGCTCGGACTTCTCCTCGGCCATGCCGCCTCACCCGCCCGGCAACGCAGCGAAGCCGGACTGCACTGCCTCCAGCCAGGCACGCAGGATGGGAGCCCCGAGCACTGACAGCAGCGCTAGCCCCCCGAGTACCTGGCCGGGCAGGGCGGTGAAGTAGACCTGTATCTGCGGCACCAGCCGCGCGAGCAGGCCAAGCGCCACCTGCCACACCAGCCCGATCAGCACGAACGGGGCAGCGAGCCGCAACGCAAGGCCGAAACTCGCCGAGACGGCGCGCACCGCGGTCTCAGCCAAATCGCCCGGCGCGATCATGCCGCCGGCGGGGAAGACGGCGTAACTTCCGGCCAGCGCCCCCAAAGGTAGCGCGTATAGGCCGGTGGACAGGATCAGCACAGGGCCGAGCAGGTTGAACAGCCTGCCGATCGCAGCGGACTGCGTGCCCAAAGTCGGGTCCTGCTGCAACACGCTCGACAGGCCGATGAGCAGCGAGATCATCTGACCAGCGATGGGCAGTGCCAACGCCAGCATGCGCGCCAGCCAGCCGAGCACGCCGCCTGCCAGCAGTTCGACCGCCACCATGCCGGCAAGGCGCAGAAAGCTTTCCGGCTCATGTGGCATGGAGGAGGCGAGCGTCGGCGTCAGCAGCACCGCCAGACCAAGCGCCATGCCGACGCGCAGGACCGCTGGCGGCTCCTCTTCGCCCAGGCCAGGCAGCAGCATGACCGCCCCGGCGCAGCGGCAAACCACCAGCATGAAGGCGAACGCCAGTGTAGTGAGGCCAGCTAGGTCAGGTTCGGCGTGGAGCACGGTGCGGCCGGCTACTGGCCGCCGATGGCGACGATCTTGTCGGCCACCTCGTGCGTGTAGTCCGCCAGCACGTGGAACATGAACGGACCGGCGATCCAAGCTGCAGCACCCGCAGACACCAGCTTTGGCAGAAAGGCCACCGAGCTGTCGTTGATTTGGGTAACCGCCTGGATTACCGCCATGACCAACCCTGCGGCCAGTGGTGCGAGCAGCAACGGCGCGCCCATCTTCAGCGTGGCCAGCATGGCGTTATGCAGGACCGCTGCTATGTCGAGTTCCAGCACGGTGCGCCCTTCAGATCGGCATCTTGATGATGTCCTGGTAGGCTTGCAGCACACGGTCCCGGACCGCAGTCGTGGTCTGCAGCGCCAACTCCGCGCGTGACACCGCGGTGACCACCTGCGTCAGGTCCGTGTTGCCGCCGCCGATTGCGGAGGTCGCCTGCGCCTCGGCCTGCTGGCCCGTCTGCACGGCACTGCCCAAGGAACGGCTCAGCAGGCTTGCGAAGTCACCGCGGCCGCCGGACGCAGCGGCTGAGGATTGCCCGCCATCGACGTTCTGGTAGGCGGAGAGCGCCTGGGCTGCCCGCAGCAGGATCAGGTTGCTCATTTCAGCAGGTCGATGACGCGGGTGAGCATCGAGCGGGAGGCCTGCATCACGTTGAGGTTGGCGCTGTAGGAGCGTTCCGCCTCGCGCATGTCCATCATCTCCACGAAGCTGTTCACGTTAGGCATGCGCACGTAGCCGTTCGCGTCGGCAGCTGGGTTGGCAGGGTCGTATTTCTGCGGAAACGGCGTCGCGTCCGGCCGGATCGACGTCACCTGCACCGCTTGCGTGCCACTCGCAGGATCCAGCATGTTGGCGAACACGGTAGTCTTGCGCTGGTAGGGTGTTGCACCTGGGTAGGACCCGGTGCTGTCCTGATTGGCAAGGTTCTCGGCGATTACCCGCAGGCGCTTGGTCTGTGCGTCCATGCCCGCGGCCGAAATCTTCAGTGCCTGTCCTAAGTCCATTCTCTTAGTTCCCGAACTGTTTTTAGAACACCGCAGGCACGACGATGCACGCCGCCATTGCAGCCGCCAGCATGCCCGGCAGCATTTCCTCACGCTGCTCAGCCGATGAGGCGCGGATGCAATCGGACACCGACTTACTACGAGACGTGTTGCGGTCAGCCATGGCCCAGAGCCGTCATGAACATGCCCATATACGTCTTCCAGATGTTGCCTGTCAGGGCCTGAGCGCTCTCGTTGTCCGCCATCTTGGTCAGCTGGTCCTCCAGCCCGACGGCGTTGCCGTCCGGCGCACGCTCGCTTGCCGCCGCCGCCTGGCCGGGGGCCGGTTCGGACAAGCCGGCAAGATGCAACGGGCTTGTGCGGACTGGTTCCACATCGAACTGACCTAGCACTGCAGAAAACGCTTCGACGTCCCGCGGCCGATAGCCCGGCGTGTCCACGTTGGCGATGTTCTGCGCCAGCACGCGCTGACGCGACTCGACCCAGGCGAGTTTGTTTTGCAGCAGGTCGAACAACGGAGGTTGCGAAACATCACTGCTCATGCGAGCGCCGTTCGAACCGCGGGAGAGCCGAGGGGTGCATGGCTGCAGAATGCCAGCATAGTCTTACGCTAGTCTTAACGTGACCGGAACATCCGTACCGTCCACGCCCCCCCGTTTGGCTACACGTCTTATTAACCTGTTCACGTAATGATCTCGCTATGACATCACCAAGCAAAGCCGTCCCGCTGCCAGGCGTTGCAGCCAAACCGCTCGGCAGACCGCAACGCCTGACGGTGCTGGCCGGCAGGCTGTCGCGCACTATCGGCGTGGCGCGCGCCCTGGCCAGCCACGGCCGCACGGTCGACCTCACCGGGCTGGACGACGGTATCGGTCTGCTTTGCGCGCAAACGCTCGACTTGCAGGCTGAGGAGGCGCGCCCGCTGCTGCCGCTGCTGCACGACGTGCTGACCGAGGTCAACGCGCTGAGCGCGGTGCTGCGCGAACACGCGCCCGACCGCTTTGCGGACCTAGCCTGATGAACGCGCTGGCCGCCCAGTCCGCGTTGGCTGTGCTCTGCCTCGGCGCGGTCGTTCTGCTGATCCTGGGTACGGCCCGTGCCGCCCGCGCCATCCCGGCCTTGCGCGCCGTGCAACCGGAGCAAGGCGCCATGGCCGTGCGCGCCTGCCTCGCCCTGGACCGGCAGCGCCGCTTGCACCTGGTCGAGGCGCCGGGCTGCCGCCTGCTGGTGCTGACCGGCGGCACTGCCGACGCAATCATCACCCTGCCGTCGACGCCATGATCCTCCACCGCAGGCGCTGCATCGCCGCCCTTCTGCTCTGCGCCTGCCTGCTCCCAGGCATGGCGCACGCGCAAGCCGTCTCCATCGACCTCGGCCACGCCGGCGAGGCGGGGGCGACCGGCCGTCTGGTTCAGATCACCGCCTTGTTCACGGTGCTCTCGCTGGCGCCGAGCCTGCTGGTCATGGTCACCGCTTTCACGCGGATCGTGGTCGTGCTCTCGCTGTTGCGCGGCGCGCTCGGCGCACAGGGAACGCCGCCCAACATCGTGCTGATCGGCCTGGCGTTGTTCCTCACCCTGTTCGTCATGCAGCCGGCGCTCGATTCCGCCTGGGTGCACGCTATCCAGCCCATGCAGGCCGGCACGATCGGCCAGATGGATGGACTTCGCCTCGCCGCCGAACCGTTCCGCCACTTCATGGCGAGCAACCTGCGCGCTCCAGACCTGGCGCTCTTCGAGCAGATCGGCCACATGCCGTCAGCTGTGGACCCCGACCACGCGGACTGGCGCGCGCTGATCCCCGCATTCCTGATCGGCGAACTCCGCCGCGCCTTCGAAATCGGTTTCCTGCTCTACCTGCCGTTCACCATCATCGACCTTGTGGTCTCCAGCGTCTTGATGTCGCTCGGCATGATGATGCTTCCGCCGAGCGGTATATCCCTGCCGTTCAAGCTAATCTTCTTCGTGATGGTCGACGGGTGGCGCCTGGTTGCCGGCAGCCTGACACAGAGCTTCGCGACCGGCTGAACAACCGCCACGCCCCTGCGTTTACGAGGCTGACACGCAGGAGAAGGCCATGAAGCAGCCCCACACGGAACACGCCTTGGACCATACGGACGACCAGCAGAACACCGGCAACCACACGGCGCCAGGCACACCCGCGCCCACTCCGGGCGGCACACGCATCGGCGCGGAGAACGTCGAGCAGCCCAAGACGAACATCGAGCAAGGAACGGACGTCGAAAAGGTCGCCGGCCTAGAGGAAAACCTGGACGATTCACTCAGCGTGAACGGGCCCACCGAACGGACCGCAGAGCGCGACGAACGCGGTCGGATCTGATCAAGACGCAAATCCAACCAACCCCCAGATAAAACCCCCCCCAAACCCCCCGGGCCCAACCCCCCGCGCCACCTTATAGGCTTAAGCTGCCTTGTGCTCGAGCACGGTCCTGTCGTCGTTGGCGATGGCGCCTGGCTGGGCCGCACCAATGGTGATCCGGCGTGGCTTCAACGCTTCCGGCACGACGCGCTTGAGGCCGACATGCAGCAGACCATGCTGCAGGTCCGCTCCGTCGACCACGATGTGATCGGCCAGCACGAACCGACGCTCGAACGCACGTCCAGCAATGCCGCGGTGCAAAACCTCCGCCTTGCTCTGCTCATCGGCCAACTGGCCGCTGACGTGCAAAGTGTTGTCCTTCACCACGATTTCGATGTTGTCTGGACCAAAGCCAGCCACAGCCATCGTCAGACGATAAGCGTCGTCGCCAGTCTTCTCGATGTTGTAGGGCGGGTAGCTCTGGCTGGACGCGGTTTCTGCCGCAGTATCTGCCAAGCGGGCGAGCCGGTCGAAGCCGATCGCGGTACGGAACAGGGGTGCGAACTCGTATGTCATGATTACAAACCCTCCTGCAACAGCAA
>CAXUIR010000006.1:16201-18925 GCA_964251005.1 uncultured Acetobacteraceae bacterium
TGCTGGACCGCTCCGCGAGGAGCCAGCCCTCTCAGGCCCCAAAACCCCGTATGGGCGTCTCGGACGATGCAGGAATTAGTTCAGCAGACGACGACGTTCAAGACCTTTGTGTCCGGCCGGCACAGAAATTTCCGCCCCGGCCAAGCAGCGCTCAACCGGTCTTCTTCGCACCCAAGCCGGCAAACTTCTTGTTGAATTTGGCGACCTGGCCGCCGGTATCCATCATCCGCTGCACACCGGTCCAAGCGGGATGGCTCTTGGGGTCGATGTCCAGGCGGATCGTGTCGCCGGCTTTGCCCATGCAGGAGCGGGTCTGGTAGGTGGTCCCGTCCGTCATGATGACGGTGATCTCGTGGTAGTCGGGGTGGATGCCGGACTTCATGACGGGTTGCCTTTCAACAAGGATGGCGCGCCCGATGCCGACCGGGTGCGCGAAGCGGGCTTACCTACAGGGGCCAAGCTTGCGACTCAAGGCAAGCCGTTCTTTTTTGAAAAAAGAACCAAAAAACTTTTGCTCCCTGTCGGGGACTCACCGGATAGAACCGCGACAGCGGAGACAAAAGCTTTTTGCTTCTTTTTCTCGAAAAAGAAGGCCTTGCCTAAATCCTTTGATACACGCCAATCACCCGAGCCGCCGCCAACAAATTCCCCCGCAGCGCCCGCAGCAACTGCCCCCGCCCAGGTGGGCTGCTGAAACTCGGCACCACGTCGGCCGCGAACAGCTGGAACGCGTAGCGGTGCGGCCCATGCCCCGGCACCGGCGAGGGCGCCATCCACCCCGGCCGCGCCACCGAGTTCCGCCCCACCTGAAACCCCAACGGCGAGACCCGGGTCTGTTTCATCCCGAGCCCGCCCTCCTGTATCCCCGAGAGCGTCAGCGGGATCGAGTGCAGCACCGCGTGCACCAGCGGACGCGGAAACGGCGCGTCGGCATCCTCCACGATCAGCGCCAGCGACTTCGTCCCCTCCGGCGCGCCGTGCCATTCCAACGGCGGGAACAGCGCCTCGCCGTCCTGGGTGTAGCGGTCCGGGATCGTGCCGCCGTCCTGGAAGGCCGGACTGGTGATCACCAGGCCGGCCCGCGGCAGGTCCAGTCGGCTGGTGGCAAGGGCACCCACGCCCGGCCGCACCTGACGGAGCATCTGGCCGACCTTACGTGCCCACTCGTTCGCCATCGCCCAACTCCCTGGCCCGCACGGTCCGCATAAACACCGTTCGGACGCGTTGTCCGCCAACGCGGCGTAGAGCGTGGTCTTTTCACCTGTCAACGCAGAGCGCAACCCTGACCTCCGCCCGGCCTTGCTGCACTGCAGCTTGGTCCGCCCTAAGTTAGCAAAGTGACGTCGGACAGTCGTTCGCACCGGGACCGGACGAGGAGTTGAGTGTGAGCCTTTCACTGACCAGCAAGACCGCCCCGCAGGCGTCCGCCCGCCCGGCCGCTGCCGTCGGCGGCACGGTGTTCGCCGTCCTGCTGGCGATCAGCTTTTCGCACCTCCTCAACGACCTGATGCAGGCGCTGGTGCCGGCGATTTACCCGGTGCTGAAACAACGCCTCGGCCTCAGCTTCGGACAGATCGGCGGCATCACCCTGGTCAACCAGCTCACCGCCTCGGTGCTGCAACCGCTTATCGGCACCTACACGGACCGTCGGCCGATGCCGTACTCGCTGCCGTTCGGCATGGCGTCCACCCTGGTGGGCCTGCTGCTGCTCAGCCAGGCCCACAGCTACGCGGCGCTGCTGGTGGCGGTAGCCTGCGTGGGCGTCGGCTCCAGCGTGTTCCACCCGGAAAGCTCTCGTGTGGCGCGGCTGGCCTCCGGCGGCCGACACGGCATGGCGCAGTCAGTGTTCCAGGTTGGCGGCAACGCCGGCACCGCGCTGGGCCCGCTGATGGCCGCCCTGGTGATCGCACCGCATGGCCGCCACGTGGGCGGGCAGGGGCTGGTGGCGTGGTTCGGCCTGGCGGCGCTGACGGGCATGCTGGTGCTGGGCGGCGTCAGCATCTGGTCCAGCCGCCATGCACGCGCGAGACAGTCCCGCGCGCCGGAGCCGGCAGTCGGGCTCGGCAAGCAGGAGGTCAATGGCGCCATCGCCATCCTGGTCGCACTGATGCTGTCGAAGTTCTTCTACATGGCCGGCATGTCGAACTACTACCAGTTCTTCCTCATCGACCGCTTTCACATGGAAACCCACACCGCGCAGCTCTGCCTATTCCTCTTCCTCGGTGCGTTCGCCGCCGGCACGCTGCTGGGCGGCCCGATTGGCGACCGCATCGGCCGCAAGCGCATCATCTGGGTCTCCATCCTGGGCGTCCTGCCGTTCACGCTGCTTCTGCCCTACGTCGGGCAGACCGCCACCATCCTGCTGACCATCCCGATCGGGCTGCTGCTGGCCTCGGCATTCCCGGCGATCGTGGTCTACGCGCAGGAACTGATGCCCGGCCGGATCGGCACCGTGTCGGGCCTGATGTTCGGGCTGGCGGTTGGGCTGGCGGTCGGCGTCGGCGAAGATGACGGGGTCGGGCTAACGGTCGGCGAGGGGGTCGGGCTGACCGTCGGCGTCGGCGTCGGTGACGGTGTCGGACTGGCTGTCGGCGTCGGTGACGGCGAAGGGGTCGGCGTCGCCAGAGAACTCGGGGTGAAGGTCAGCGTGCAGCCATCGGCGCTAAGCACGAAAGTGCCAAGGTCCGTCCAAATCCACGCGCCGGGAACGAGCTGGATCAAGTT
>CAXUIR010000007.1:0-7790 GCA_964251005.1 uncultured Acetobacteraceae bacterium
GCCGCGCCCGCCGCCGATCGCCGCGCCCAGGCCGGCGCCGAGCGCGGTGCCGATCACGGCGGTGCCCAGCCCGGCGTAGGCGGCTTGGTCCATCATCGGGCGCACTTGGTTGCCAGCGAGTATGGAGCAGTCGTGCTGGTCCAGCTGGAAGGCCGCGAACGGCTTGCCGGCGGGCGGAAGGACCTGGACGGTCGGGCCGATGCCCTGGGCGCATGACGCGAGGGCGCAGAGCGCGAGGCACGACGCGACGAGGGGACGCGCGCAAGGCGCGCTTGCTCCGCCCGCATCATGCCGCTCGGACCATCTCGTTACGGCAACCGGAACTATCGTCTCGCGCATGACGTCTCCTTGCAGTTGGGCGGGATCGCTCCCGCCACGTTCTGGGCAATGACCATTCCCGCTGCGTCCGCTCCGAGCACCGTTGGCCTTGCCGCGCGTGACTGCTGCCTCCCCGTGCCGACTCTCGTTGATGGAGGCTACTGTCGCGAACGGCAGGAGTGACTCGCACGGGGTATGTCATAAAGCAAGTGTAGAACTTGTCGTTACGACAATTTCCGTAGGGGTCCGCATGGCCGACAAGGAGCCATGGAACGGGAGATCGGACAGCGGCTCGTCGCGCGGGCCAAGGAGCTTCAGCTCTCCAACGCGGAGGTGGCGCGGCGGCTCAAATTGGCTGATTCGCGCTATGCCCACTACGTCAGCGGTTCGAGGGAGCCAGACTTCGCCACGTTAATCCGCATCTGCGGCGTTCTTAGGACGACACCCAACGACGTGCTCGGCTTCCCCGGCGCGCCTCCGGCGACGTCGGCGGATTCCATCCTGCGCGACCGGGCCGGCCTCGCGCTGGGGGCTTTGACGGCCGAGTCCCTGGGCTTGGCGGTCGACTTCCTCGAATTGTTGGCGCGCCGCCAGGCGGCGGGAGCGCCGGTCCTCCTGTCCGACGCCGCCGCGCGATAGCTCAGCGAAGCGCCTGCCCCATGGCCACCGGCCTGCCGTGATCCCACCGCGCAGGTCACGCCAGCATGCACCCATGGCGCACGACTCCGACGCGGTGGCAGGATCCTTCCCTCTCAGCGAGGGCGGCTGCTGGCGCCGCGGGTTTCGGAGTTCAGGGATGCTGCTGCGGTTCGCGAAGGATTGGGAAGTCGGTGCCCGGATCGGTGTAGGCGGCTTCGGCCAAGTCTACGAGGCAAGCTCGCCGGGAGAGCCGGCCTGCGTGGTGAAGCTGGTGCCGAAGGCGCCTGGGGCGGAGCGCGAGCTCCTGTTCGTCCAGCTTCACGATGTCCGCAACGTGGTGCCTGTCATAGACTCCGGCGAGGCCGAGGGCCACTGGGCCTTGGTCATGCCGAGGGCCGACATGTCGCTCCGCCAGCGCCTGGCGGACGCGGGCGGACGCCTGTCGGTCACCGAGGCGCTGTCGGTCTTGGCGGACGTCGCAGCCGCCCTCGCCGACCTGCACGGCAAGGTCGTGCACCGTGACCTCAAGCCGGAGAACATCCTCCTCCTCGGAGGCAGGTGGTGCCTGGCGGACTTCGGCATCTCCCGCTACGCCGAGGCAGCGACTGCCTCGGATACGCGGAAGTACGCGTTGTCTGCCCCATACGCGTCGCCGGAGCGCTGGCGGGCCGAGCGCGCCACCGGCGCGACGGACGTGTACGCCTTCGGCATCGTCGGCTTCGAGCTGCTGTCCGGGAGCACCCCGTTCGAGGGACCGTCGGCGTCCGACTTCCGTGACCAGCACCTGCATGCGGAGCCCCGCGTGCTGCCGGGCCTGCCATCCGGGCTTGCTTCGCTGCTGGCGGAATGCCTCTACAAGTCCGCTGGCGCCCGGCCCGTCCCAGGCGACATCGTCGCCCGGTTGGGCGCGTCCGGCCAGCCCGCCGCGTCGCTCGCGCGGGGAAGGCTGCAGCAGGCGCATGCGAGCGAGGTGTCCAGGCAGGGCGAGAGTTCGCGGCGCGCGTCGGCGGAGCGTTCCGGGGCAGAGAGGCGCGGCGACCTCTTCCAGGACGCCGGACGGTCCTTCCGCCTCATCTCTGGGCAGCTCAGGGCGGCGGTCGTCTTGGAGGCACCTTCCGCGTCTACCTCCTCGGATGCGGACGGAGGTTGGTCCGCGCGGCTCAACCACGCCAAGCTGGAGGTGAAGGGCCCGTCGATGACGCCCGCCGATCCGTGGGAGGGCTGGCAGGCTCCCTCGTTCGACGTCATCGCCCACGCCTCCGTGGCGGTCCACGTGACGGCCAACCGCCATGGCTACCTGGGCCGGGCCCACTCCCTCTGGTTCTGCGACGCCCGGGAGGGCGGCAGGTTCGCCTGGTTCGAGACTGCCTTCATGTTCAGTCCCTTGATGAACGCCCGTTCTCCCGTCGCGCCGTTCGCGATGGCTCCGGGCGAGGGAGCCGCGAAGGCGCTCTGGATCGGGGTGGCCGAGTACCAGCTTGCCCTGCCTTTCGCCGTGGTGCCGACAGGGGATCCGTCGGCGTTCGTGGACAGTTGGATCGGGTGGTTCGCCGACGCGGCCGACGGCCGGCTCCAGCATCCCAGCATTCTGCCCGAAAGGCCCACGCAAGGTTCGTGGCGACCATAGTGCAGCAGGCGACGCCAGTAACGGGCTGCTCGACGTGGTTCCTGAACGGTGCCGCACCCTCGCCGTGATCTGGCCGCCCTGCCTTACGCTCGTCCATCCGCTTGTAAGATCAATTGTCTCGTTTCGCGTTCCCAGCCCGAGTTGATTAAAGTCTAAGACTTCATAAGGTGACCCGCTGAACCGACGTCTAGGAGGTCTCGTCGGCGGGGCTACGAGCAGCCAGCGACAAGCATCCCTTGTTCCATTACCTCTGCCAGCATGACAATGCCGCGCCGCTATGACGACCTTGACCGCGAAGCATTGGTCGCCCTCCTGGAACGCCGAGACGCACGGCGCGCCTACGGCCTCGTGTGGGAACGCGAGGGTATCTCGCCGGACGCAGCGGTCAACGACGACTTTGTGGCGCTGGACCTCGATCAGGCCCTGTCGTCAGCCCCGTCAGATGAGGGGGGCTGGCGGAACCTGGTCATCGAGGGCGATAATTGGGACGCTTTGCGCGCGCTGCGGCTGACGTGCATGGGGCGGGTCAGGACCATCCTAATCGACCCGCCCTACAATACGGGCAATCAGGACTTCGTCTACAACGACCGGTTCGTCGGGCCCCAGGACCGCTATCGACAGTCAGTCTGGCTGGAATTCCTCTACCGCCGGTTGATCGTGGCCCGCGATCTGCTGGCCGACGACGGCGTCATCCTAGTCTGCATCAACGATGAGAACCGGGCGCGGTTGGATCTGCTGATGGAGCAGGTTTTCCCGGGCATGCGGCTGGGCAGCTTCGTCTGGCGGACCAAGGATACGAACAACAGCGACAAGCGCCGCAACTGGAGCGGCGTGCATGAGCACGTGTTGATCTACGCCAACCCCGGGTTTGGCTTTATCGGGCCGGACGCAGGGCCGGGCAAGTTCCGCTTGCGGCCCGGGTTCGGCGACGTGCCCGTCAGGCTGGATCCGGTGACGAGCAACAAGACGTTCAAGGCGCGTGAGAACACATACTACCCCATTCAGGACCCGGCGACAGAACAGTGGTACCCGGCCGCGCCCAATCAGGTGTGGCGTTTCTGGAGCGAGGCCGAGATCGAGCGGCAGCGCCGGGAGGCGATGGACAACGGTCAACCCGCGGCGGACGGCGCGCGCCGCAAGCGGGCCGTTGCCAAGCCGGGTGCGGGGCCGTCGATGGAATCCTTCATCCGCGCGGGCGACATACACTTCCCGGTCCAGACGGCGCCGCCGTTCTTCTACCCCGACCGTGCAGCGCTGGATGAGGCAATCGCCTCCGGGAACGTCCCCCGGGACGGGAAGGGCCGACCTCTCCTCCGCGCCGACCTGCCTAGGCTGGATTTCTGGGTAGGCAAGCCGATCGCGCACGGCCGCCTGAGCCGCATCGTTCGCAGAACCGCCGCCGACGAGGAAGCGCGGCGTCCGGTCGGCAGCTGGATCGCCGGCCTTGGGGGAGACCGTGTCAGACGCTGATACGCAGACGCTTCGGAGCGATCGGCAGGGCGTCGCAACCGCGGAGATCGAGCGGCTCTTCGGAGCCCAGGTCTTCAGCTATCCCAAGCCGCTCAGCCTGATCACCGCGCTGGTGCGCGCCACGGCCGGCGAGGGCGACCTCGTCCTCGATTTCTTCGCCGGGTCCGGGACGACCGGGGCCGCGGTCCTGGCGCTCAACGCCGACGATGACGCCGACCGTCGCTTCATCCTGGTATCCAGCACCGAGGCCACCCAGGCGGAGCCGGACAAGAACCTGTGCCGCGACGTATGCGCGGCGCGCATCGCGAAGGTGATCGCCGGTCACGAGGGGGACGACCCCGTTCCGGGCGACTTCGCCTACCTGCGGACGCGCCGGATCCCGTGGGATGACGTGATCTACGAGATGGATGACGATGAGGTCTGGACACTCCTCCAGCTGCGCCAGGCCCGCACGCTCAGGCCATACGACAGGTCGACCGCAATACAGGTGGCGCCGGCCGAGCCGGGCAGCCCCGAGGACGCCGCCGTCGCGTACGTGCCGAACGTCACCGATGGCGCCGTCTCGGAACTTCGCCGGCTGGCAGAGGCGGGGCTGGTGATCGCGTTCTGTCCGGTCCCGGCGCTACTGCGGGATGCCCTCGCGCTGCCCGCCGTTGCCATCGAGCAGGTCCCCGGCGTCCTGCTGTCGACGTTCCCGCGACTGATCGCGGGTCTTTAGCCGTGGCCCGCCGGACACCACCTCCACTGGTCCTGCGCGACTTCCAGCAGGAGGCCGTCGAACGGCTGGCTGCCGCGGCGTTGGACGCCGTGGGCAAGATGGCTGCCGCACCAGCCGAGCGGCGCCGCATCGCCCGCCGGATCGGCTGCTCGCTGCTGCAAGCGCCAACCGGGTCGGGCAAGACGGTGATGCTCGCCAAGACCGCCGAGGCTGTGGCGCACCAGGTCCCGATCGTCTGGTTCTGGTTCGCGCCGTTTTCCGGGCTGGTTGCGCAGACCGCGATCGCGCTTCGCTCTGCCGCACCCGGCCTGCGCGTGCGCGATCCCGTGCGCGACCGGGTGGATGTGGGAACCCGGGCAGGGGACGTGTTCGTCGCCACCTGGGCCAGTGTCGCGGCGAAGAAGGCGGACGCCCGCAGGATGCGACAAGACGACGACACCGCCCCGTCACTGGACACGCTCGTAGCGAGCTTGCGTGCGTCGGGCTTCCTGATCGGCGCCGTCGTGGACGAGGCGCATCACAGCTTCCGGCCGGGGACCGAGTCCTTCCGGTTCCTGGATACGGTGCTCGATCCCGACCTGCTGATGTGCGCGACCGCGACGCCAGACGACAGCGACATCGAGATCCTGCGCCGGGCGATGGATGTCGGCCGCTTCCAGCAGGTAAGCGTGTCGCGTGCTCGTGTGGTCGAGGCCCGACTCAACAAGCCGCGCGTGAACGCGGTCAGTTTCGTCGCCCGCGGCACCAGCGCCCGGATGCTCGACCTCAATGAGGTCGCGCTGCGGAAGGCCGTGGATCAGCACCGTGCGCTAAAGGGCATGCTGAAGCAGGCTGGCATCCCCATTGTCCCGTTGCTGCTTGTGCAGGCGTCGAGCACCGACTGGACCCCTGCTCGGGTGCAGGCACTGCTGCGCGACCAGCTTGCATTTCCAGCGGGCTCGGTTGCGGTTCATACCGCCGCGGAGCCAGACCCTAACGTCCAGGCTTTGGCGAACGACTCCGACGTCGAGGTGCTGATCTTCAAGATGGCTGTTGCCACCGGGTTCGATGCGCCTCGCGCCTTCACGCTGTGCGCGCTGCGACCAGTCGTGGACGCGTCGTTCGGGATGCAGGTGATCGGCCGGATAATGCGGGTCCATCCGCTCCTGCAGTCTCGAGTGGGGCTGGCTGCGGAACTAGATACCGGATGGGTTTTCATCGGCGATCCGCAGGGCATGCCAGGGCTGACGCAGGCGGCCGAGCGGATCAAGGCTATCCGCGACTCCATTTCCATCGTCTCGGACGGGTTGCACGTGTACGAGGCCGCGGTGGGCGATGGTGGTAGAATCATTCTCGTCGGAGAGGACGGACAGTCGCGGTTGGTGTTGGAGCCGCCGCCAACGCCATTGCCGCCAACTGGCCGTTCGCCTTACGGCGTCAGCGGACGCGACACTGCTTGTCCTGACACGCTGTTCGACCTGGCGACGCATGCCGTGATGGATGCCACCTCGAGCGGAGGCTTTTTCGAAGATGCGATGCCGGCTGCCGCGCCCCTGTCCGGCGAACGGTCGCCCGCTGTGCCGTTCCAAGCCCGCGCCACTACGATCGCCGCAGCCTTCCGCTATCAACGCCGCACCGGCTTGGTGGTGCCGGAGCGGCTGAGGACGGAACGGATGCCGCGCGACGTCGCCGGCCTGACCCAGAGCTTGGTCCGCAACGTCCGGTTCCTGCCCGAGCACCTGCTCGCTGTCAGGCAGGAGACCGCCCCAATTGAGCGACGCGAGGAGAGCCTGTTCGACCGCGTGGCGCAAACGCGACGCATCGAACAGTCAACAATCAGCTTCCAGTTCGCTCGTCAGAACGCGCATGACTTGCTGAGCGTCAGCCAGTATATAGCACCTAAGGACCTTGGTCTGCGCCTACAGGCGTCCCTGGCTGCAGCGCTGGAGGAGGCGGGGCAGGCACCGGTCGAGCGGGCCGTTCTTCAACGTGCGCTGAACGTCATCCTAGTCCAATCACCAAACTTGCTGAAGGATGCGTTGCGGCGGGCGATGGGCGCCTGCGCGGAGGTTGTTGACGCGCACGAACTGCCGGCGGCGTGGGACAGCCCGGTGCCTCTCTCCGTTTCCACGCGCAATCTGTATGGCTGCATGCCTCAGGGCCTGAACGGCTGGGAGCTGCGGTTCGCTGATTGGCTCGACCGGCAGGAGCGCGTGCTCTGGTGGACGAGGAACCTGCCGAGGCCGAATGCCGCCGATGACTGGTCGGTAAGGATCGTGCTGCCCGACACCGGCCGTGGTTTCTACCCGGATTTCGTCATCTGCGTGGACGGACGAAAGCAGCCGCAGGGCATCGGTCTCGCCGAGACGAAGGAGCGGATCGAGAGCGATGACAGCGGGATCAAGAGCCGGACCGAGCATCGCGAATATGGCCGCGCGCTAATGCTGACCTACGACGTCGAACGTGACCGGTTCCTCAAGATCGAGTATGCGGCCGAGGTCGGGCGGAACCGCGAGGTCGGCCCGTTGCGGTCCGACGATCTGTTCTGACCAGCGGCTTGCTTGACGTGCTTACCGCCATACGACTGCAACGGCCGTCATTGCCCCACATAGCGTAGAGTTCAGACATTGGCGGTCCACTCGCTGTCAGCGCCGCCATCGGCCCAAACTTTGAGTGCAACCTATCAAACATTATCGACGTATTCTCAGACTTCGCTGGAAACGCCACTAGCCGTCTAGGCCTAAACGTCCAGGTTCGCCACCTTCAACGCGTTGCCAACGATGAAGTCCCGACGTGGCTCCACCACGTCGCCCATCAGCGTAGAGAACACCTGGCCAGCATCCTCGATGTCGCCCACACGCACCTGCAGCAGCGTACGCGCCGTAGGATCCAGCGTCGTCTTCCACAACTGGTCCGCGTTCATCTCGCCCAGGCCCTTGAACCGCTGCAGCGCCAGGCCGCGGCGGCCCTGCTGCAGCATGCGCTCGAAGGCACTGGCAGGCCCGGCCACGGCTACCTCCTGGCTGTCCAGTTTCAGCG
>CAXUIR010000007.1:7800-10447 GCA_964251005.1 uncultured Acetobacteraceae bacterium
TGCCGGCGCGGCGAACGCCTTTTGCAGCCGCTCCACCCGCTCTGCCAGCCAGCGCGCTTCGGCGCTGCGCAGCGCAGCGGCGTCGAAGCTGTAGCGTTCGGCAACCCCGCGCACCACGCGTGCGATCTGCAGGGTCTGGCCGTCCGCCACCACCTTCCAGCCGCGCTCGTTGGGCAGCGCGATCGCGTCGAGCCGCGCTGCCAGATCCTGCGCGCCGGCCTGCGCGCGCGCAGTGTCGGGCGTCAGCACGCCGGCGATGGCCGCCTGCTCCAGCAGCGGCAGCGGCACCGCGTTCTCCGCCATCCGCTTCAGCTGCGCGTGCGCCTCGCGCAGCCAGCGTGACTCCGCGGCGAGTTCCGGGCCTTCCAACCGCGTGCCGTCGGCCAGTATCAGCGCGGCGCTGCCCAGCGCCTTGTCCAGAAGATAGTCGTCCAGCGCTGCGTCGTTCTTCAGGTAGCGCTCGTCGTTGCCGCGCTTGGCGCGGTACAGCGGCGGCTGGGCGATGTAGAGGTGGCCGCGTTCGATCAGCTGCGGCATCTGCCGGTAGAAGAACGTCAGCAGCAGCGTGCGGATGTGCGAGCCGTCCACGTCGGCGTCCGTCATGATGACGATGCGGTGGTATCGCAGCTTGGTCACGTCGAAGCCGCCCTGCTCGGGCTCGCCGCGGCCGATGCCCGTGCCAAGCGCGGTGATCAGCGTGCCGATCTCGGCACTGCCCAGCATGCGGTCGAAACGCGCGCGCTCCACGTTGAGTATCTTGCCTTTCAGCGGCAGGATCGCCTGCGTCTTGCGGTCGCGTCCGCCCTTGGCCGAGCCGCCGGCGCTGTCACCCTCGACGAGGAATATCTCGCTCTTCGCCGGATCGCGTTCCTGGCAGTCGGCCAGCTTGCCGGGCAGCGTGGAGATGTCCAGCACGCCCTTGCGGCGCGTCAGCTCGCGCGCCTTGCGGGCGGCCTCGCGTGCGGAGGCCGCGTCCATCACCTTCTGAATGATGCCGCGCGCTTCCTTCGGGTGCGTCTCGAACCAGTGGGAGACGGCGTCGGCGACGGCGGCCTGCACCACCGGCTGCACCTCGCTGCTGACCAGCTTGTCCTTGGTCTGGCTGGAGAACTTCGGATCCGGCACCTTGACCGACAGCACCGAAGTCATGCCCTCGCGCATGTCGTCGCCCACTAAGGCGAGCTGTTCCTTCTTGCCCATGCCGTCGGCGTATTTGCTGACGATGCGGGTCAGCGCCTGGCGGAAACCGGCCAGATGCGCACCGCCGTCGCGCTGCGGGATGTTGTTGGTGAAGCACAGCATAGTCTCGTGGAAGCTGTCGTTCCAGGACAGCGCGAACTCCACGCGGATGCCGGAGGCGGCATCGTCGGTGATCGAGCTGATGCAGGGCGTGAACACCGGCACCTTGGCGCGGTCGAGGTACTCGACGAACGCGCGCAATCCGCCCTCGTAGAACAAATCCACGTGGGCCGCCGGCGCGTGACGCTCGTCGCGCACCACGATGCGCAGGCCGGAATTGAGGAACGCCAGCTCGCGCAGCCGGCGCTCGAGGATGGCGAAGTCGTACTCCACTTTGGTGAAGGTGCCGGAGCTGGGCTTGAACGTCACCTCGGTGCCCTGCGGCTTGTCGGACGCGCCGACCACCACCAGCGGCCCCACCGCATCGCCGTGTTCGAACCGGATGAAGTGCTCCAGCCCGCTGCGCCAGATGCGCACCTCCATCCATTCCGACAGCGCGTTGACCACGGCCGCACCCACGCCGTGCAGGCCGCCGGACACCTTGTAGGAGTTCTGGTTAAACTTGCCGCCGGCGTGCAACCGCGTCAGCACCACCTCGGCGGCGGAGACGCCCTCTTCGGCGTGCATGTCGGTGGGGATGCCGCGGCCGTCGTCGCGCACCGTCACGCTGCCGTCGCCGTTCAGCACAAGCGAGACGTTCTTGGCGTAGCCGGCCTGGGCTTCGTCCACCGCGTTGTCGATGATCTCGAAGGCCATGTGGTGCAGGCCGCTGCCGTCGTCGGTGTCGCCGATATACATGCCCGGGCGTTTGCGCACCGCGTCCAGGCCGCGCAGGACGGAGATGGAGGCCGCATCGTAATCCTGCGCCGAGTGGTCGTCGTTGGGCACAGGCGCGGCGGTGTCGGACATGCCGAGGAGTCACTCCGGGAGGGGTTGCGGGAGACTCAGCAATATAGCCACTCCACCGGCCGTACGCCAGCCGCACCGCGGCTTGCCGGGTTCTGGTCCTGATCACGCGCCAGGAAGCAAGGCATGCTTTTTTGAAAAAAAGCAGCAAAAAACTTTTGCTACGGCTGTCGCGGACTTTCCCTCAGCGTGTACTCGAGGGAACAAAAGTTTTTTGGTTCTTTTTTTCAAAAAAGAACCGCTTGCCTTGACTTGCCTTCCTTCGCCCGTTACCAGCCGCCCTCCGTTGTTGCACCTGCCCCGGTGGCGGAATTGGTAGACGCGCAGGTTTCAGGTATCTGTGACCGCAAGGTCGTGGAAGTTCGAGTCTTCTCCGGGGCACCAACAACGGCTTTTCCAGGCGCCGCATGACCGTCCAGTTCAACTCGTCCGGCCCGATCCACCTCTACCGCGCCCCCCCACCCCCCCGGCCCCCCCACCGCCCCCGCGGCGCCCCGGGCAC